>JBAWDI010000753.1:0-4979 GCA_049590695.1 Bryobacteraceae bacterium | reverse complement strand
AAGGGCGTCGAGCCGCATTCCGGCGAATGGAACCAGGAGATCGAAGCCGTGCTCGCGCGGCAGCGGCAGGCCATGGCGCCGCGGCTCTGGCCGGAAATCCCGGCCGCGAAGTATCTCTGTTTCTATCCCATGGACCGGCGGCGCGGCGAATCGGTGAACTGGTATCGCAAGCACATGGCCGACCGCCAGCGCCTGATGCACGAGCACGGCCTGGTGGGCCGGCGCTACGCGGGCGAGGTGCGGCAGATCATCACCGGCTCGATCGGTTTCGACGATTGGGAATGGGGTGTGGACCTGTTCGCCGACGATCCGCTGGTCTTCAAGAAACTCATCTACGAGATGCGCTTCGACGAAGTGAGCGCCGTGTATGCCCTCTTTGGCCCGTTTTACGTGGGTTTGCGTCTTACCGCCGCGGACCTGGGTGCGATGCTCGCGGCGTAACTCTCCCTACGGCGTCTTCTCCCCATGCGCGCCGCTCGCCCGCAGATGCGCGTAGAAACCCAGGTCCGACCCCGTCATCATCTTGGTGGCGAAAATAATCTGTCCCGTGTGCAGCGAGAAATGCTCCACCACGTGATAGATGGCTTCCAGAACCGACACCTCGTACTTCTGAATCACCACGCGCTCGGCCAGGCGTTCCGCTGTGACCGCGCCGATCACCGCCGCGGCCTCTCCCATAATTCCCCGCAGCCGCTCCTTCAGCTCGGGAATCGAGCTGCCGCCGCGCGCCGAGAATTCGCCATCGCGCTGGCGCGTGTCCGGCGCACCCCCCACTCCCGCCACGATCCACTGGCGCACATTGCCCGCCAGGTGCAGCACCAGGTTGCCGATGGCATTCTCGTTCTCAGTGCCGCGCGCCCAGACCTGCTCCTCGGTGAGCTTGCCCAGGCACGCCTCGATGCGCGAGAAGCTCAGTACAAGCCTCCGCACCGAGCAATCCAAAAAAAGGCGGTGGAGAGCGTCTTCCATATCTGCAAGTATAAGAGGACGGGGCCAGGTTTTGCGGGAACCCATTCACATCATCGGCGGCGGGCTGGCGGGGTCGGAAGCGGCCTGGCAGATTGCGCGGCGCGGCCTGCGCTCCGTGCTGCACGAAATGCGGCCGGCCCGGCCGACGCCCGCGCACCAGACGGACCGGCTGGCCGAGTTGGTGTGCAGCAATTCGCTCAAGTCCGAGCAGGAATCCACCGCGCCGTGGCTGCTCAAAGAAGAGCTGCGCCGTCTCGATTCGCTGCTGCTCCAGGTGGCACAGAAGGCGCGAATACCCGGCGGCCATGCGCTCACCGTCGATCGCGAAATCTTTTCCGCGGAAGTCACCGCGGCCATCGCCTCCGAGCCGCTGGTCGAGTTGCGCCGCGAGGAAGTCACCGCCATCCCCGAGGATGCCATCGTCATCGTCTCGACCGGCCCGCTCACCAGCGATGCGCTCGCCCAGGAGATCGCGCGGCTCACCGGGCGAGACCGGCTGTTCTTCTATGACAGCATCAGCCCCATTGTCGAAGCCGATTCGGTGGATATTGAAACCGCGTTCTGGGCCTCGCGCTACGGAAAATCGGCGGATGGCACGGCCGACTATCTGAACTGCCCGCTGGACCGCCAACAGTACGACAGCTTCGTCGATGAACTGCTGAAGGCGCACGCCGTTCCCGCCCACATCGAGGAGGACCGCACGCCCTATTTCGAAGCGTGCCTGCCCATCGAAGAACTGGCGCGCCGCGGCCGCGATACGCTGCGCTTCGGCCCCATGAAGCCCGTGGGCCTGGCCGACCCGCGCACCGGCAAGCGCCCCTACGCGGTGGCGCAACTCCGCCAGGAAAGCCTGCGCAACCGGAGCTTCAACTTGGTGGGCTTCCAGAACCACCTGAAGTTCGCCGAGCAGGCGCGCATTCTCCGCATGATTCCGGGCCTTCAGAATGCCGAGTTCCTCCGCTTCGGCCAGATCCATCGCAATACCTACATCGACGCGCCCGCGCTGCTCGCGCCCACGCTGCAGTTGCGCGCGCGCCCCGAGGTGCTGTTCGCCGGGCAGATCTCCGGCGTGGAAGGGTACGTGGAAGCGATTGCCACGGGGCTGATGGCGGGCCTTCACGCCTCCGCGCTGGCGGCGGGTGGCGCGCCCCGGGCGCTGCCGCGCGAGACCGCCTTGGGTTCGCTCTGCCATTACGTCTCCGGCGCCGATGCTGCGCACTACCAGCCGGCCAACATCACCTTCGATCTGCTGCCGCCCCTCGACGAAGCCACGCGCCGGGGCGCCCACTGGGCCCTGCGTCACGACAAGCAAGCGCGTCACGCCGAGGTCTGCCGGCGGGCGCTTGAGGCCCTGGAGGGCTACCGCCGCTGCCATGTCTGAGCTGGCCCGCCAGATCGAACGATACCGCGAAGAGTTGGCGCGCGGCGGCGCTTCGCCCAACACCGTCGCCGCCTACGCCGCCGATCTCCGCCAGTTTCTGGAGTTCCTCTCTCCTCCCGAAATGGAGCCGCCCGCGCCGCCGGACGTCGATCTCCTCATGCTCCGCGAGTGGCTGGCCGCGCTCTATCGCATGAAACTCGCGGCTGTGACCATCCGCCGCAAGCTGGCCGCGGTGCGCGGGTTGTTCCGCTTCCTGCTGCGCGAGGGCATCGTCCGGGTCAACGTCGGGCGCCTGGTGCGCACGCCCAAAGCCCCCAAGAAGCTGCCGGAAGTGATGACGCCCGAGCAAGTCAACACGCTGATTGACGGCGTCGCGGCGGGCAAGCTCGAGCGCCCGTTTCCGGCGCGCGACCGCGCTATTTTCGAGCTGCTCTACGGCTGCGGCGTCCGCGTCAGCGAGCTGGCCGGCCTGAATCTCGAGGATGTGGATCGCGCCGAGCGATGGCTGCGCGTGCGCGGCAAGGGGCGGAAAGAACGCCAGGTGCCGCTGCCCGGCCAGGCTGCCGGCGCACTGGAGCGCTACCTGTCTCAGCGCCCCGTGGTGAGAGACGAACGCGCGGTTTTTCTGAATCATCGCGGCCAGCGCTTGACGGCTCGCGGAATTCGCGGCATCGTCAAACTCTACGCCACCCTCATCGGCGGCGATCCCTCCATCCATCCGCACAGCTTCCGCCACGCGTACGCCACTCACCTGCTGGCCGACGGCGCGGACCTGCGCTCCATTCAGGAGCTGCTGGGCCACGCCCGGCTCTCCACCACGCAAAAATACACGCAAGTTTCTCTCACCGGCCTGATGGCCGTGTACGACAAGGCCCACCCCAAGGCGTAAATCCGATGGCCAGCCACCTGACGAACCTGCGGCGGGAGTTCCGGCCCATGCTGCGCATGGCGCTGCCGCTGGCGCTCGCCGAGCTGGGCTGGATGGCCATGGGCGTGGTGGATACCATCATGGCCGGCCGGCTGGGAGCGGCGGCCATCGGTGCCGGCAGCCTGGGCGGCAACCTGTTTTACCCCATCGCCATCTTCGGGACCGGCCTGCTGCTGGGGATGGATACCCTGGTGGCGCAATCCTTCGGCGCCGGCGACCCGCGGGATTGCCGCCGCAGCTTGGTGAACGGAGTATGGCACGCAGCCGCCCTGGCCGCCCCACTGGCGCTGGTCCTGTGGGCTTTGATTCCGCTGTTGTGGGCGATCGGGACGAATCCGCGCGTCATGGTCTTGCTCGATCCCTACCTCAAAGCGCTGTGGTGGGGTATTCTTCCGCTGCTCGCCTACGCCGCCTTTCGCCGGTATTTGCAGGCGGTCGACGTGGTCGCGCCCATCACGTTCGCGCTGGTGAGCGCCAACCTCGTCAACTTCGCCGGGAATTGGGCGTTGATGTTCGGACATTGGGGCGCGCCGGCCATGGGATTGGAAGGCTCGGGATGGTCCACCACCATCGCGCGCGTCTATATGGCCGCGGTGCTGCTGGCAGCCATCGCGTGGCACGAGCGCACGTCCGGCAACCTGTTGTTCCGCATGTCGTGGAAGCCGGATGTTGCGCGCCTCCTGCGTCTGCTCGATCTGGGCCTTCCGGCTGCGCTACAGATTCTGATCGAGGGTGGCTTGTTCGGCGTGATCGCGGTGCTGGCCGCCAGGCTGGACGAAGTTTCGCTCGCCGCCCATGGAATTGCGGTCAACGTTGTGTCCGCCACCTACATGGTGCCGCTCGGAATCGGCTCGGCCGCGGCCGTGCGTGTGGGCCAGGCGGTCGGCCGCAAGGACCGCCCGGGCGTGGCCACTTCCGGTTGGACCGCGCTCCTGTTGGGAACCCTGTTCATGGCCGTCGCGAGCCTTGCTCTCTGGACCGCGCCGCGCCTGATTCTCCGCGTCTTCACCGCCGATGCGGCCGTCGTCGCCTCCGGAGCGGCGCTGTTACGGATCGCCGCCCTGTTCGAGCTCTTCGACGGTTTTCAGACAGTCGCCACCGGAGCCTTGCGCGGATTAGGCGACACGCGCAGCCCCATGCTGGCGCACCTGGCCGGCTACTGGCTGATTGGCCTGCCCATCGCCTACGTCCTGTGCTTCCGGCTCAAGTGGGGCGTGTCCGGCATCTGGGTAGGCCTGACCACCGCGCTCATCCTGATCGGCGTAGCGCTGGTGTGGATGTGGAGGGAGAGAGTACGGTCGCTGAGGTTTACAGCTTGAACCAGTAGACGGGGGCACATGCGGCGAGGGCCGCGACGGCCTGCAGCGCGAGCACACGCAACGCCTGTCCTGGATTCCGCAGGAGCCATTTCAACGCGAAGTACGCTACTACCGGTACCTGTCCTGCCATGAGAAGTTGCCAAAGATGAGCCGCGGCTCCCTCGTCGGCTTCATGCACGGCGCCGAAGATCGCGATGTGACCCAGCACCAAAGCCAGGGCGGCCACAGACATTACGATTGGGAGCCAGGCGCTCGGCTGCTTCATCGGTGAGACGTTCATCGGTACCTCCGCGGCTAGCGATCTAAAAAAACTGCAATGAAATGTACTTTATATCATAATGTAAAAACGGCTTCTTGTCAATATCCTGATCGGCAACAGGGG
>JBAWDI010000752.1:0-2205 GCA_049590695.1 Bryobacteraceae bacterium | reverse complement strand
GCGCACGCCCTGCGCCGCGCCACCTGGCGCCGGCGCCGCGTGCCATACTGGCAATGGCGGCAGCCAATCGGCCAATCACCCAGATGTTTTCATATTCCCAAGACGATCTTTATTGCGAGCAGGTCGCGCTGGCGGACCTGGCTCACGGCGTCGGCACTCCGGCCTACGTTTACTCCAGCCAGGCGATTCTGGCGAATTATCGCGCCTATGACGAAGCTTTCGGCGATCTTCCGCACTCGGTCTGTTACGCGGTGAAGGCCAACTCGTCGCTGGCGGTCCTCGGACTGCTGGCGAAAGCCGGAGCGGACTTCGACATCGTTTCCGGCGGCGAATTGTTCCGCGTGCTCCAGGCGGGCGGGGACCCATCGAAGGTGGTCTTCTCCGGAGTGGGCAAGACCGCCGGCGAGGTGGAGTACGCGCTGGCCAGCGGGATTCACAGCTTCAACTGCGAGTCGGAAGCGGAGCTGGCGCTCATCGATGCCCTGGCCGCGCGGCGGGGAGTGAAGGCGGGCTTCTCGATTCGCGTGAACCCGGACGTGGACGCCTCCACTCATCCGTACATCTCCACCGGGCTCAGCCAGCACAAGTTCGGCATCGCCATGTCCGAGGCGCTGGCGGTTTATGAAAGAGCGCGCGGGTTGAAGAATCTCACGGCCGAAGGAGTGAGCTGCCACATCGGATCGCAGATTCTCGATCCCGCGCCAATCCTGGAAGCGGTCGAGAAACTGCTGGCGCTGGTTGCCGCACTGCGCGCCGAGGGGCGCCCCATCCGGCACTTGGACCTCGGTGGAGGCCTGGGCATTCGGTATCGCGACAGCGAGAAGGCGCCGGCCATTCGCGAATTCATCGAGAGCCTGCGCGCGCGTCTCGGCGAAAGCGGCCTGCGCGTGATGGTCGAACCGGGACGTTCCATCGTGGGGCCGGCGGGCGTGCTGCTGACGCGCGTGCTCTACCGCAAGAAGAACGGCCCCAAGGAATTCGTGGTGGTGGACGCGGCTATGAACGACCTCATCCGTCCCTCGCTCTATCACGCCCACCACGAGATCGTTCCGGTGCGCAAAAATTCGCTTCCGCCGGTGACCGCGGACGTGGTGGGACCCATCTGCGAGACCGGCGATTTCCTGGCGCGCGGCCGCCAACTGGCCAACGTCATGCCCGGCGATTTTCTGGCGGTGTGCGCGGCGGGGGCTTACGGCTTCGTGCTTTCCTCGAATTACAATTCGCGTCCGCGCGCGGCGGAGGTGCTGGTGGAAGGCGCCGCTTATCGCGTCGTTCGCCGGCGCGAGACTTTCGAAGACCTAGTGCGGGGCGAGACGGTGTAACCATGGACCAACCCAAACCGGCGAGTTTCGACGCCTCGCGTTTCTTTCCCGTTCTGCTGCTTCTGTTCGCGGGCAGCGGCTGCTCCGCGCTGATTTATGAGATTGTCTGGTATCAACTGCTGCAACTGGCCATCGGCTCGACCGCCGTATCGCTGGGCGTATTGCTGGCAACCTTCATGGGCGGCTTGTGCGTGGGCAGCGTCGGTCTGCCGCGCCTCGGATTGGCGCGCCGGCATCCTTTGCGGGTTTACGCCGTCCTGGAGGTGGGGATTGCTCTCTGCGGCCTCCTGGTGCTGGTTGGAATTCCGTACATCGATCGCGTTTACGTAGCCGGGGCGGAGCACGGTATGCCGGGCATGCTGCTGCGCGGGCTGATCTGCGCGGTATGCCTGCTGCCGCCCACGGTGCTCATGGGAGCATCGCTGCCGGCCATCGTGCGCTGGGTGGAATCCACGCCGCGCGGCGTATCGTGGTGGGGATTGCTGTATGGCGGGAACACGGTGGGGGCCGTGTTCGGTTGCCTGTTGGCGGGGTTTTATCTGCTGCGAATCTACAACACGGCCACGGCCACGTATGTCGCGGCGGCCATCAACCTGGCTGTGGCCGCGGTGAGCTTGGGGTTGGCGGCCCGGACGCCGGCCCAGGCAGCCGCGCCTGCTTCAGAGGAGGCTGCGCCAGCTCGCATTGAGATCGGGCCCGGAGGGCACCCCCAGTGGCCCGTCTACGTCACCATCGCGCTTTCCGGCGCGTGCGCATTGGGCGCCGAGGTGGTGTGGACGCGGTTGATGGGGATGATGCTGGGCTCCACGGTGTACGTGTTCTCCATCATTCTGGCGGTGTTCCTGATCGGGCTGGCGATGGGCAGCGGCGGCGGGTCGTGGCT
>JBAWDI010000751.1:0-4134 GCA_049590695.1 Bryobacteraceae bacterium | reverse complement strand
AAAGCCGCTTGGATGAGAACGCCCGCGCCCGCGCCGACTTGCAGGAGCTCTCCGCGCGGCTCCTGCGCGCCCAGGAGAACGAGCGCCGCACCCTCGCCCGCGAGCTCCACGACGAGGTCGGCCAGTCCTTGTCCGCCATTCTCATGGAGGCGGAAAGTGCCGCCTGCTCCGAGGTCCCCGGCGAAATGCGCGGCCACCTCGCCTCCATCCGCACCCTTGCCGAAAAGACCGTCAACGAGGTGCGCGACCTCGCCCTGCTGCTTCGCCCCTCCATGCTCGACGATTTCGGACTGGTCCCCGCGCTCAACTGGTACGCGCGCGAGGTGACCAACCGTACCGGGCTCAACGTGGTGGTGGAGGCCGACGATGCCGCCGACAATCTCCCTGACGAACACAAGACCTGCATTTACCGCCTGGTGCAGGAGGCCGTAAACAACGCCGGCCGCCACGCCAACGCCCGCACGGCCGAGGTGGTGGTCAGGCGCGAGGATCGTAGGGTGCTCCTCACGGTTCGCGACGACGGCGCCGGTTTTGACACCCGCTTCGTCCGCGGCCTCGGCCTGCTCGGCATGGAGGAACGCGTCCGGCGCCTCGGCGGCAGCTTCCGCATCGACTCTAACCTGGGCCGCGGCACCGCCATTGAAGCCGAGCTGCCGGTGGCTGAGTTCGTGGCGGCAAACGGACATGATGCCTATTCGCATTCTGCTGGCTGACGATCACACCGTGGTGCGCGACGGCTTGCGGGCCCTGCTCGAGCGGCAGCCCGATATGACTGTAGTGGCCGAGGCCGCCGACGGCCGCGATAGCGTGCGCCTCGCCGAGGAGCAATCCCCCGATGTCGTGGTGATGGATATCACCATGCCCAACATGAACGGCATTGAAGCCACGCGCCGCATTCTCGCGGCCAACCCGCGCACCGCCGTCGTGATCCTCAGCATGCACCAGGACGAAAGCTATGTGCTGCGCTCCTTGAAAGCCGGGGCCAAAGGTTACCTGTTGAAGGATTCGTTGCGTAGCGACATCGTCGACGCTATCCGCGCCGTCTCTCAGGGCCGCTCTTTCCTCACCCGTAAAATCAGCCGCATCATGCAGGAAGATTACGTGCGCCAGATGGAGCGCCGCGGCGTCGAAGACAGCTACGACCTGCTCACCGGTCGTGAGCGCGAAATCCTGCAACTGGTCGCCGAAGGCAAGGCCAATAAGGAGGTGGCCGGTCTTCTGAACATCAGCCTCACTACCGTCGAGACGCACCGCACCCACATCTTGCAGAAACTCGGCCTGCACAGCGTTCCGGAGCTGATCCTCTACGCCGTGCGGAAGAGCATCGTCTCGTGAGGGGCTGCGGGTGGCTCTCCAGCCACACCAGCGCTTCCACCAGGTAATAATCGCCGTAAGTCAGTGTGACATCGGCCGGCCGCGTGCTGCACCCGTGGCGCAAGATGCCGGGCCTCCCGTCAGGAACTTACCGCCACCGTGACGCCGGCCTGGCTATCGGCATTGCCTACGCGCAGCACCAGCGGCACCGCCGGCGAGGCTGTAATCCCCATCGGTATGCGCGCGTTCACCTGCATCACCCCGGCCACCATCTGTGGCGCTGGACCCGAATACGTAACCTCGGCCTGCACGCCGCCTATGAAGACCTCGACCGGCAGCGTCAGCACTGGCAGCGCGCCCAGCACCAGGTGGCCGTCGTTCCCTGGCGGCGTAGTCTGACCCAGTCCGGTCGCGTAGAACACCACGATCCGCCCGCGCGTCTCCGGGTGGGCCGCCGAGTTGTACGAAGTGTCCTGGTTCAAAGCCGCCGCCTGCCCGTGCCCCGAGGCATCGGCCGTGAAGATCCCCGGCGTCGCCGCGGCGACCGGCAGGTTAATGGCGTTCGATAGGCTTCCCTGGTACTCCACCTGCATGGTCGTCGTCCGGCCGCCGGCCACAGCGTACGGCACGATGGCGGCGACCATCGTGGTGTAGGCGTACAGAATCGGCGCCGGCACGCCATCGAACAGCAAACGCGAGCCGCCCAACTGCGTCGGATATGCCCCCGTCGAATCGGGTCCGCTCATGGTGAAGACGTTGGGCCCAATATACTCGCTGTAGACCACGAACAGTTGTCCCGGCGACACCGTCCCGGCCGCGTAACTCGCCGCGTGGGCTACATTGAAGGCGCTCAGGCCGGTCCACGGCGCGGTTACCGGGAGCACCTTCAGCACGGTGCCGGTAGTGGCATCGATCTGGCTGATGCTGTCGGACATCTGGCAGGCGCCGTACACCAGCCGGCCATCGGCGGAACGGCAGGTGCAGATCGGACGAAAGCCCTTGAGATCCACCAGCCGCGGCTGCCATGCGCTCGCCTTCAGATTGTAGACGTACATGGTGGAGAAGTCCGAGGAGACCACCATCAGCAGGTCCTTGGCTGGCGACAGGTACACGCCCGAAATGGCCGTACCTCCGTTGCCGTTGGGCTTGCCGGCGGCCTTGAGCGCATCCAGCACAACAAGTTCCCGGAGGATCGTGTCGCGATCCAGGTCCATCACGTACACGGAGTTGAATCCCGCCATGTACATCAGGCGATTGTCCAGGTCGAAGTCCGCACTCGCGGAGTAAGTGGCGCCTCCGTGGCTGAAATCCGAAGGAATGTCGATGGCCTTGCGCACCGCCAGCGTCCCTGCGTCCAGGATCGCCAGGCGCGCGTTCTGCCCCACCTGATTGTTGCAGGTGTACAGCTTCGTGCCATCGGGTGAAACGATCACCCGGTCGGCTCCGGGTTCTGGCAACACCTCCGAGGTGCGCAACAGCTTGAAGGTCGCCGCGTCGAACTGGAGCACCTGGGTGCCGCTCCAAGGTTTGCCCACCCGTGCCAGATTGTAGGCCATGCCGCCAGAAAACACCAGCGGTCCGTGGACGTCGATTTCCAGGGTCTGGTGGCCGGCCAGGCTGAACGTGGCTGCATCCATCACGTACAGGTCGCGGCCTGAGGGGAGATAGTACTTGCCGTTGGAATAGCCACCCCCGCCAATGCCCGCGCCTGGCGCGGGGACCAACCCGGTGACGGAGCCGCCTTTCAGGTCGAGCTGCACCAGGTTGCTGTTGAAGAGGCAGCAGATCAGGGCCGTGTCGCCGGCTGCGATCATCGTATTCAGACCGAGCCGCTCCCGGCTAAGGCGCGTCCGCATGACCTCCTGCCCGGTCAGCGCATCGGTCCGGCGCAGGATGTTTTGATCGGCGTCGGTGGAGTACACGTACCGCGGGTTCGAGGGGTCCGGGCGAACCGCCACCGTGCTCGAGGCGGGCAACATCATCAATCGCCTGGTGATGGATTGCGTGGCCATGTCCCACTCGATAAGCGGGATCGTCCCCGGCGCCGAACCACCGCTCCAGGTGCCCGCCACGTAAATCTTGCGCGTCGGCTCATCGATGCAAAAATCCTGGATCCCGTAATCCATCAGCGTGTTGGAGACGAACTTCAGCGTGCGCAGGTCCAGCACCCACAGGTTGCCGGTGAATCGGTCTCCCGGGGTGAGGTTCCAGGCGCAGTAGGCCACGTCCTCGGCCGACGGCACCTCGATCTGGACCCACGCCTGGTCCGGCCAGATGCTCGCCGGGATGTCGGTGATGGCACTGGCCGTTCCCAGTCCCGCGTCGAAGCGGAAGAAGCCGTTCCGTCCCGGCGAACCGCCCAGGCAGTAAAGCAGGTTGGCTTGGCTGGGCGAGGCGGCGATCGCGGTGACACCCAGTCCGGGAAGCGTCACCCGCGCCGCAGTCCAACTGGGTGGCGCGGCCACCATCAGCCCCCCGTCGATGTGCCGGATGAACAGCCGGCCGTCGCGCGCGAAAGCGAAGCAATCCAAGTTGATGGGGACGGAGAGCACCTGGCTGACTGCCTGTGCGGACGTGTCTATCACCATCATGCTAGCCGAGCCCATGTTGGCGACCGCCAGCCAGCGCCCGTCGGGGCTCAAGGCCGTGAGCTCCGACTGCAGCAGAAAACCGGCAGGGGATACGTCGATGGCGCTGGCGATCTCACCAGTGGTCAGATCGATGTTCAGCAGTGTGTCGGAGAGGCTAAAGGCCACGTAGGCCGTCTTGCCGTCGCGAGTGATCGCCAAGCTCCGGAACCCGGGGCCGAAGCCTTGAGGC
>JBAWDI010000750.1:0-6919 GCA_049590695.1 Bryobacteraceae bacterium | reverse complement strand
GCTAAAGCATGCCCCACCCTGGTGGGGCATGCTTTAGCTTGCCCTCGCCCGCTTGCGGGCGTTCCGGAATTCGAGACTGTATGACGGAACTCTATGCCGGCTGGATAGACCGATGGGAGCGCGACCTCGCCACGCGCGACACCAATCGCGTGGTCCGGCCGTTCGAATGGGGCATCGAGTGGCTGGATGGCGCCGAATCCGGCGGCGATCCAGCGGCTGCGGTTTCCCGGTTCGTAACGGAAGCGCTGAGCGACTCGGACCGCTTCTACGCCTATGCGCCGGTGGGCGACTACCGGTTGAGCCATGGCCGGCTGACTTTTACCAGCCCGGCGAGGTCGCGCTGCCCGGAGAACGACACGGTCCACGCGCTGTGGTTCCCCGCGCCCAAGGACCAGGGGCGGGCGTTGGTGGTGCTGCCGCAGTGGAACTCCGATGCCAACGGGCACGTGGGTTTGGCCAAGCTGCTCAATCAGTTCGGCATCAGCGCTCTGCGCATGACCATGGCCTACCACGCCGAGCGCATGCCGGCGGAACTCGAGCGCGCGGAGTATCACGTTTCCAGCAATATCGGCCGCACCATCCACGCCTCCCGCCAATCCGTCGTCGATGCGCGCGCGTGCCTCGACTGGCTGGGACAACGGGGTTATTCGCGGGTGGGTATCCTGGGCACCAGCCTGGGCTCGTGCATCGCCTTTATCGCCGCCGCCCACGACGCGCGCGTCCGGGTGGGCATCTTCAACCATGTGTCCATGTACTTTTCCGACGTGGTCTGGACCGGGATCTCCACCCAACACGTGCGCCAGGGCTTCGGCGACGTGGTCAGCCAGGACGACTTGCGGCGCTACTGGGCGGTGATCAGTCCGGCATCTTATCTGAAGCGCTTTCAAGGCCGGGCGATCGAGAGCCTGCTCATCTGGGCGCGCCACGATACCAGCTTCCTGCCGGTCTATTCGCAACAGGTTCTGGAGAACTTTCGGGAATTGAAGCTGGCGCACCAGGTTTTCAAACTGCCCTGCGGCCACTACACCACGGGGCAGTTTCCGTTCAAGCTGCTGGACGGGCTGGCGATGTGCCGTTTCGCCGCGCGGCACTTGTAACCCAAACACCGCATTGTGGTTATTCGCACGCCTACGGAAGATCATATTGACAAGCCAGGAACCTCGTGAGAGCATAAAAACATCACTGGAAAAGGAGGTGGTCCAGCAAGATGGAATTTAACATACGACCGCGAGAGGTGGCCGACTTCTGAAGTCGAGCCTCTAAAGTAGCCGATTCCGTCCAGTGGCGGGATCACGTTCCTGTGGACCGGCTGCCTCACGCGTCAGCTTAAGCCTCAGGTTTTGCCTTTAGGCTACCTTCCCCCGTGGGCCCTCCCGGCTCACGGGGGTTCGTGTTTCTGGTACACTGGATGTTTCGAAAGGAATCCCCCCAATAAAATGAAGGCTGGTATTCATCCCGCTTACAAGGAAGTCAACGTCATTTGCGCCTGCGGCCACACCTTCAAGACGAGCTCGACGCACAAGGGCGATATCCGCGTGGAGATCTGCTCGTCCTGCCATCCCTTCTTCACGGGCCGCCAAAAGTTGATGGACACCGCCGGCCGCATTGAACGGTTCGAGAAGAAGTACAAGGCCACGCGCGGCGACAAGAAGGCGGTACAGCCGACGGCGTAAGAAAGCTGTCAGCGATCAGCTATCAGCCGTCAGCTTTCAGCCACACCCGGCGCTGGGGTTGGCTCCAGTACCGCGACCGTCTGATTTGTTCCTCAACGCCTCGGGCCGCGAGGTGCCCTCTGGGCTGCCCGGCCCCTACACCGACTCTTGGGGGCGTGGCATGCCTCGCCCTGCGGCCAGGAAAGAAACCGCACGGTCACGGCACTAGCTGACCGCTGAAAGCTGACCGCTGATCGCTGATCGCTGAAAGCTTATTTTTGCTTGTGCTGTTTGCGTTCGCGGTCGCGATCGGCTCGCCACTGGTCGTAGAGGGGCAGTTGGTCGGGGCGCAAGATGGCCTTGATTCTCTCCACATGGCTGGTGCGAATGGCTTGGCCTTCGGCGTTCATCCGGTCGTGCATCTGGCGGAACTGATCCTTGGTCTGATCGAAGATCTGCTGCAACTGGTCGACCTGGTGGGCATCCAGTTTGAGGTGATCGCGCATGTCCGCTATGATACGCTTGCGGGCTTCCTCGGGATCGAGCTTCTTGGCAGTGCTGGGAGCGACAACCACCGAGACGTTATAAAGCCGGTAGGCTAAACCTCCCACCAACACCCCGCTCAGGAAAACCAGCAGCAGGGTGAGGAGCGCGGAAAACTTAGACTTGAGCATGATCCAGTTCACCGGCCTGGATCGGACAGCTCCAGGCGGACCGGGGCAACGTAATCCGGGGTATCCACGGTGTTGGCATCCGCCAACGCCTCGAGATAGCTTTGCGAGTAGGAGGACGGGTTGGAGCGCGGAATCGACATGTACACGCCCAACGCGATGGAAAGCGCCACCGCCGCCGTTACAAATGCATTGGCCATGCGCTGGAATGAAAACGTGAAGCTTTGGCGCGATTCGATTCGCTGCCAGAGATTGGGCATGAAATTCGCGCTGGGCTCGGGCGTGGGGCACGCTTCCCGGTATGCCCGTAACAGGGCATCGAGCCTTTCATCGACATTGCCTCGCATCGAATTCATATTACCTCTACTTCACCGGCTCTGGCCGGTTCCCTCTTTTGTTTCCGCCGACCCGTAAGCTTTCAGAACCCTTTGACGGGCCCTGAACAACCGTACCTTAAGAGCATTTTCGTTGACTTTGTAGATCTTTTCAAGTTCTTTCAACGAAAGCCCTTCAACTTCTTTGAGCATGAGCAGGATCCGATCCGCCTCCGAAACCGCTCCCAGGAGCGATTGCACGGATTCCCGAATCTTCTTCCGGTATTGCTCGTCATGCTCCACCTTCCCGCCTGCCGCGGCATCGGCCAGCATCACCTGCTGCTCCGACAGGTCGGACATCCGGAATTCCTGGCGGCGGCGCTGCTTCCGAAGGTAATCGTAAGCGGCGTTGACCGTCAAGCGGTGCAACCAAGGTTCAAAGACCTCCGCCGTCCTGAGCTGGTCGAGCGAAAAATACAGCCGCAAAAAAACTTCCTGCGCGACGTCCTCGACATCTTCCGGACGGGCGATCAAACGGGCGATCGTCCCCAAAATACGCTTCCGGTACGCCAGTACGATCTCGTTAAAAGCCGCGCTGTCGCCCTTCTGGGCCCGCTTGATCAGCTCGAAATCAACCAGCATGCCTCACCGTTAGTGCCGGCACCCGAAAGCAGTTTCGCTTCCGATTCATAAGGCGTACCAGCAAGTAGACAGGTTACAAAGCTTTACGTGGGAACGCAAAGGCGGACCCCAGGCGGGGCGCCCTCTGGTCCGCCGCTTCCGGGGGGCGGCCCCAAAGGGCCATGACAGGCATGGACTCGCCGCTGCTCGGGATCTCATGGGGCTGATACTATTATTTCAGATGTCCTCGAAACGCGCTCTGATTACAGGAATTACGGGCCAGGACGGGTCCTACCTGGCGGAGTGGCTGCTGGATCGAGGCTACCAGGTCCATGGTATCGTACGCCGGGTGGCCCTGGAGGACCCGGACCACCGCCTGTCCCGGCTGGCCGGAATCCTCCCCCGCCTGAAGCTCCACGCCGCCTCGCTCGAAAGCTTCGCCAGCATCCACCGGGTGGTCGACCAGGTCCGGCCGGACGAGTGCTACCACCTGGCGGCCCAGAGCTTCGTCAGCTACTCGTTCGACGACGAATTCTCCACTCTCAACATCAATATCGACGGCACCCATTTTTTGCTGGCGGCACTCCGGGCGCTGGCGCCCGCATGCCGCTTCTATTTCGCCGGCTCGAGCGAGATGTTCGGCCTGGCGGAGGAAGCCCCCCAGAACGAAAGCACCCGCTTTCACCCGCGCTCTTCCTATGGAATCAGCAAGGTAGCGGGCTTCCACCTGACGCGTAACTACCGCGAGGCCTACGGCATGCATGCTTCGAGCGGCATCCTCTTCAACCACGAGTCGCCGCGGCGCGGGTTTGAGTTCGTGACCCGCAAAATCACCTCCGGAGCGGCTCGCATTCTGGCCGGCAAGTCGGACGAGCTGCGGCTGGGCAATCTCGAAGCGCAACGCGACTGGGGCCACGCCCGCGAGTACGTGGTGGCCATGTGGCAGATGCTCCAGCAGAGCCAGCCCGACGACTATGTGGTGGCCACCGGCGAGTGCCATTCGGTGCGCGAATTCGCCGACGTGGCGTTTTCCCATGTCGGCCTGGACTACCGCCGCTATGTGAAACCCGACCCCGACCTCTACCGCCCCGCCGAGGTCAATTTGCTAAAGGGAGACGCCAGCAAGGCCCGCCGGGTGCTAGGCTGGCGGCACCACACCGGCTTCGAAGAGCTGGTCAGGGAGATGGTGGACGCGGACTGCCGCGCCGCGGGAATCGAACCCGGGAAAACGTAACCGCTCCCTAACGGGGCTGCGTAGCCGTTCCGGGCAAGCCGTTCCCCAGCTCCTGTGCCCAGCGCGGAAACCCCATGGGCGCTTAGACAACCGGTCTCGACGCGATGGAGCTCGCTGGCGGCCGTCCCGGGGCCCGGCCCGCGTTCCACCAGAAAATAGTCGTTTCCCGGTACAGACGAGACTTCATCCCTCGATATGAGCCGGTCTGATTCCGGCATGGCGGCGCTTGCCGATGCTCGCAAAACACGGAGACCGGCCGGGGTGTCCACGCGGCGCAACAGGGGCGCCTTGGGACGCCCTCGTCCGCCGCCGCGTCTTTCGAGCGGTGGCTGCGAACGGAGGCCGCCCCTTGCGCGATCCCGATTGCCCCTAATCCATCGACGGCCCGAAGTACCCTTGCGCCAGCGCCGGCTCCACTTCCAGCGCTTTGCTCCAGCAGGCGCGCGCTTCCTCGGATTTGCCGTTGGATTCCAGAATGCGGCCCAGGTTGAGGAGCGCCTCGGGCATGTCGGGCTGCTGCGCCAGCGCGTCCCGGTACAGGCGGACGGCCTTGTCGAGCTGCCCGGCCTTTTCGTGCATCAGGCCGGTGTTGTAGAGCACCTCGGGGGAGCGTTCGCCCAATTCGATCAGGCGCACGTGAAACTCCAGCGCCGTATCGAAATCCGAGGCCTGGATGGCCAGTGCCGCCAGCCCGCGGAGGGCGTCCATGGACTTCGGATCGTTGTCGAGCATCTTCTCGTACAGGCGCTCGGCGCGGTCGCGGTCGCCCATGCCGCTATAGGCCAGCGCCAGGTTGGCGTAGGCTTCAGGCCACTGCGGGCGATATTTCAGGCAGCCTTCGAAGGCCTCGGCGGCGCCCCGGTAGTCTTCCCGCTGGAGCCGCAGATAGCCCAGGCGGAAGCGCGCCTCATCTTCTTTGGGGGCCTTTTCGAGCACCTGCTTGTACCAGCGCTCGGCCTCCTCGGTCAGGCCGGAGTGCTCCAGCAGCAGCGCCACGTTCCAGACCGGGGCCAGCGCCTCCGGGTTGGCCTTCATAGCGCGCTCGTAGGCGGCGCGGGCGCCTGGTTCGTCGCCGAGCTGCTCGCGCACGATTCCCAGGTTGGTATAGGCCTCGCAGGACTGTGGGCGCAGCTTGATCGCCTCGTCGTAGGCTTCGGCGGCTTGCTCCCAGCGCTCGGATTTCTGGTGCGCCAGCGCCAGGTTGAACCAGCCTTCGAAATGTCCCGGCACGGCGGAAACCAGCAGCGTGCAGAACTTAGCGGTGAGTCCGTGCTCCCCGGCAGAGCTGGCCCAGGAGGCCAGGCCTTCGAGCGCCACGGTCGATTCCGGATGCAGCTCCAGCAGGCGCTCGGAATGCTCGCGCACCATTTCGAAATCCTGCTTCGACATGCCGATCAGAATGAGGTTGGAGAGCGATTCCTCGGACTCCGGATTGCGTTTCAAGATGCGCTGGTAGATCTGCGACGCTTCATCGGGATGGCCCAGCGACTGCATGGCGACGGCCTTGCCGAACAGCGCGTCCTCGTGATCGGGGGAGAGTTCCAGGCAACGCTCGAAAGACCCCAGGGCGGACTTGGGGTCTTCCATCCGCAGGTGACAGACACCCAGGCCCAGTTGGGCCTCGAGGTGCTTGGGATCGAGCGTGCATGCCTTATAAAAGGCCTCGGAAGCGCCGTCCCAAGCGTCGCTGCGTTCCAGCGAGACCGCCAGGTTGAACCAGCCCATGGCGTACTGGGGTTTCAGTTGCGCCAGCATGCGATAACTCTTGGCGGACTCCTGGAAGTCGCCCAGCTCGAACTGGATGTGCCCCATGGCGCGGTAGATCTCGGCCGATTTTTCGTTGGCCGCCACGGCGCGGTGCAACTGCTTGAGGGCTTCCTCGCGTTGGCCAGCCAGGTGCAGCGCGACCGCGCGGGCGAGATAACCCGGTCCGGACGACGGTCCAGCCCCGCTCTTTTCGGGGACCTCCATGTGGGCTGTCCGAAGACTCGTTACCTTGGTGGGGGTTCTGATCGCTGTAGTGCTCATTTCTCTTGATACTCCTTGTAGCCAAACGGTGAATTCTGGGGATTGAAGGGTGCTAGGGCGATGTGACGCGCGCCATTGGCGCGGACAGGCGTAAGCGGCACAGCCACCACGCAAGGCGTGGGCATGCCCCGCTCGACCAGCGCGGCGAGGGAGTGCCTCGGGTTGGCAAGGCCGGCCAGTCCGGAGAGGTTCCAGAGGGGGCCCCACTCGCGGACGGCCAGCGCGTGTCCATTGTGGGAACTGCGTCTCCCGATCCGCACCGCGCCGGGCCACTTGATTCCAGTCGGGTTCACGCGCGCCAACAACGACGGACACGCTAATTCGCGAGTCGAGATGCGCCAGCCCATGGCTCGGGGCGCGGCGGGGCGGTTCCACGTGTTCCGGAGGCACGGAATCTGC
>JBAWDI010000749.1:0-4145 GCA_049590695.1 Bryobacteraceae bacterium | reverse complement strand
GAAACTCTTGGTGCGGTTACCGTGATCGCCACCGACAAAACCGGGACCCTGACCGAGAACCGCATCGAGGTGAGCCGGGTAGACCCCGAGAAGTTGCGATGCAAAATCCTGGAAATTGGCGTATTCTGCAACGACGCTTTTGGAACTGGCCAAGGCGATCCACTGGAAACCGCTCTGCTGCGGTCGGCGGGGGAGGAGGGCATTGACGTCGCGGCATTGAGGCGGTCCGGTCACCTGCTGCATGATTTCACCTTCGACAATGCCCGGAAACGCATGTCTGTAGTCTACGAGCGCGATGGCGAGTCTTGGGTCGCGGTGAAGGGCGCGCCCGAGGCAGTACTGCCGCTTTGCAGGTCGCGCTGGGACGCCGCCGGTTCGCGGCAACTCTCGGAAGCGGATCGCCAGACTGCCTTGGCCACAGCGGCGCAAATGGCGAACGAAGGCTTGCGCGTAGTGGCGCTAGCCGAAAAAGGGGTACAAGGCTCCGCGTTATCCCAAGACAAGGCTGAGTCCGACCTTACGTTCGCCGGGCTGGTGGCATTCTCGGACCCGCCGCGTCCCGATGTGCCGCAGGCCATCGCGGCATGCCGCACTGCCGGCATCCGCCCCCTGATGATCACGGGAGATCATCCGTTGACTGCCAAGGCCATCGCGGCTCAGATAGGCCTCGACGGTGAACGGCGTCTGTTGACCGGAGCAGAACTGGATGCGATGTCGGATGAAGCATTGAAGCGAAGCCTCCCGGATGTGTCCATCTATGCGCGCACTACGCCGGAGCAGAAACTACGGATCGTCCGAGCTCTGCAGGGGCGCGGCGAAATTGTCGCAGCCACCGGCGATGGCATTAACGATGCGCCGGCACTGGCAGCGGCCGATGTCGGGATCGCCATGGGCCAGACGGGGACCGATGTGGCCCGCCAAGCCGCCGACATGGTGCTGGCTGACGACAATTTTGCCACCATTGTCCATGCCGTTGAGGAAGGCCGCGTCTCATTCGACAACTTGCGAAAGGGTGTGCGCTACTACCTGGCATGTAAGGCGGCGCTGGTTTCCATCGCCCTGCTGCCCGTGCTGCTCGGGGTGCCCGTGCCCTTTGCGCCAATCCAGATCATTCTGATGGAGCTTTTTATGGATCTGGCAGCCTCAGCCGCGTTCGTGGCGGAGCCCGCGGAGGCGGGCCTGATGCGTCGGCCCCCCCGCGACCCGAAAGCGAGATTCCTGGATCGCTCCGTAGTGCGCAGCATTTTCGTCTCCGCTACCGGGCTTTTTGCCGCAGTTTGCGGCATCTACTTGGCCACCTGGCACAGTGGCGCAGGCTTGGTCACGTCGCAGACGATGGCGTTCGCTACATGGCTGTTGGGCCATGTTTTCCTGGCGTTGAATCTGCGCACCGAGCGCGAGCCGCTATTCCGGGTGGGATTCTTCACCAACTGGGTAATGGTGGCTTGGGCAACGGCAACGGCCGCTCTATTACTGGTCGCCACCCTTGTCCCGGCTGCGCAGCGGCTGATCAAGGTGACGTCCTTGAGCCCGGCGCAATGGGCCTTCGCGCTGGGAGCGGCGTTTGCCGGCACATTCTGGATCGAAGCACGCAAGCTGGTACGAACGTCCCTACAATAGCGCAAAGATGAGACCGGGAACCGGTCGGGAAGCCAGTGCCAGCGCTCCAGCGTAAGGCAGCAATTGGCCGGCACGCTGGCTCAGCGGCGTCGGAATCCCACCGGAGGGGATCGAATCCGCCAGCCAGGAGGCGGGTCGCAGCGAGCGAACCGAGCATGCTGATCTGCTTTGGCCCCAAATCTGCCCGCAGAAGGTCCAGATATGACAAACTCAAAGGCCTATCTCGTGGGTGGCGGCATCGGGTCCCTGGCTGCCGCCGCCTTCATGATTCGCGACGGCAGCCTGCCTGGTGCGAACATTTCGATCCTGGAAGCGGCGCCCCTCACGGGTGGAAGTCTGGACGGTGCCGGAGACCCGGTATCCGGATACTCCATGCGCGGCGGACGCATGCTGACAACCGACAACTACGAATGCACCTGGGACCTTTACAAATCGATTCCCTCGCTGAACCACCCGGGCCGGACGGTATTCGACGAAACCGTGGAGTTCAACGAAAAACACAAGTCGCATGCCATGGCGAGGCTGGTTGACCGGCGCCGCGCGAAGGTCCCGGTGGCTTCGATGGGGTTCTCCCTCGAGGACCGTATGGAACTACTGAAGCTGAGCCAGGCCGACGAAGACACTTTGGGGGCAAGTCGCATCACCGACTGGCTCTCGCCCAGGTTCTTCGAGACGCAATTCTGGTACATGTGGTCCACCACATTTGCCTTCCAGCCCTGGCACAGCGCCACCGAGTTCAAGCGTTACCTGCTCCGCTTCGTGCTGGAGTTTTCACGCATTGAAACCCTGGCGGGCGTCAAGCGAACCACCTACAACCAGTACGACTCCCTGGTGCTGCCGTTGCAGACCTGGCTCGCGGCCCAAGGCGTCCGTTTGGTCCGGGATTGCAGGGTCACAGACCTCGATCACAAGACCGAAGACGGCAATTTCGTCGTAACCGGCGTTCGTTGTCTGCGGCACGGAAATAGCAAGCTGGTGGCCGTCGATGACGGCGACTTCGTCTTCCTGCAAAACGGCTCCATGACCGATGCCTCCAGCCTGGGTTCGATGACCAGCGCGCCCGCAAATCTGACCAAAGCCAATAGCGGCGGTTGGACACTATGGGAAAGACTGGCGGAGGGCCGGCCGCAGTTTGGCAATCCGGCCGCCTTTAACAGTTGCATCGCGCAGTCCTGCTGGGAGTCGTTTACGGTCACGCTGAAGAACCCAGCGTTCTTCGACCAGATGATTCAATTCAGCGGGAATCAGCCGGGCACCGGCGGGCTGGTCACGTTCAAGGATTCCAACTGGTTGATGTCCATTGTGCTGGCCTATCAACCTCACTTCCCGAACCAGCCCGCCGATGTGCAGGTATTCTGGGGATACGCGCTGTTTCCCGACCGGGTCGGCAATTTCGTTCCGAAGCCCATGACCGAATGTAACGGAGCCGAGATTCTGCGGGAACTCTGTGGTCACCTGCGATTCGATCTGGAAACCGTTGAATTGGCCAACTGTATTCCTTGCAGAATGCCGTACATCACCAGCATGTTCATGCCCCGCATGCCCGGTGATCGGCCGCTGCCTGTGCCTCGCGGCTCGAAGAATCTCGCGCTCGTGAGCCAGTTCGTCGAAATTCCGGACGATTGCGTCTTCACGGTGGAGTATTCGATACGGGCGGCCCAAATGGCCGTCTATGAGTTGCTGGGTATCGATCGCAAGGTCCCGCCCGTAACGCCGTACGCTAAATCGCCTCACGCGCAGTTTGAGGCGTTGATCAAAGCCTTCAAGTAGGCCGGTGGGTTCGGCCTGTTCTTCGGGACGATCTCCTGCCATCCAAAAAGCGTCGACAGGAGTGTCGAGGCGGCACGTTGAGAACGTGCGCCATTTGCGCGATGTTATTGAGCGGATGGGATCAGACCATCTTCCAGCGCCTTCTTCACAACATCACCGCTCACCGTCTCTTGCTTCAGCAGTTGCTGGGCTAATGTCTTAAGGGCCACATGGTGATCCCTCAGCAGTGCCTGGGCACGCTCGTACTGTTCGGTCACGAGACGCTGCACTTCTTCGTCGACTACCTGGCGAGTCTCCGGGCTGATCTGGCTATTGTCTTCGAGCGAACCCTCCAGGTATTGGAGCTGCTGACCCGCATAGCGCACCGACCCGAGCTTTTCACTCATGCCAAATTCTGTGACCATACGGCGGGCCAGCTCAGTTGCCCGCTGAATGTCGTCGCTGGCCCCGGTGCTGATGGTTGCGAACTCCACCATTTCGCCGGCACGCCCGCCCAGCATCACGGCGATCCTGTCTTTCAGTTCGTCGATCGAGAGCAGATAGCGGTCTTCGGTTGGCATCTGCATGGTGTAGCCCAAGGCGCCTCGGCTGTGTGGAACGATGCTGATCTTGCTCACCGGTTCACCATGCGGCAACAGTTCAGCCACCAGCGCGTGGCCAGACTCGTGGTATGCAACCGTAGTTCGTTCCTGCTCGTTCATCACCCGACTCTTTTTCTCGGAACCCGCAATCACCCGTTCGATCGCAGCCTCGAA
>JBAWDI010000748.1:0-7112 GCA_049590695.1 Bryobacteraceae bacterium | reverse complement strand
CTTCAGTTCCTTGCTGGGCTTGAAATAGGGGATCTTTTTCGCGGGCACTTCCACCCGTGCGCCGGTTTTCGGGTTGCGGCCGATCCGGGGTTGCCTCTGGCGAGTGCGGAAGCTGCCAAATCCGCGGATCTCGATCTTATCGCCGGAGCGCAGGGAACGAACGATACTGTCGAAAATCGCCTCCACAATGACCTCGGATTCCTTCCGGGTCATCTCCACCACCCGGGAGACTTCTTCAATCAGATCGGCCTTCGTCATCGCACTCTCCTTGATGTCAATCCATTATGAATTCGCAGTATCGCCTGAATAAGAAAAATTTGCAACCTATTCGAGGTTGCGGTCCTTCAGGCTCATGACCTCTTCAATGGTTGTAGTGGCGGCGGCCGCCTGGCGCTGGTAGTCTTCCAGCCGGTTTTTCTCCTCGTCTTCCGTCACCGCGCGGAGACTCAGCCCGATTTTTTTCTCCGCTTCGCTCATCTTGACAATCTTGAAATCGAACTCCTGGCCCATCGTCAGGGGCGCTTGCTCCGATCCGCGCCGGCCCGTATAGCCCGGCACCTCGGAGAAATGGCACAAGCCTTCCACGCCCTCGGCCAACTCGACGAAACCGCCGAAACTGGCCAGCCGGCAGACGCGGCCATGCACCGTATCGCCCACTTGGTGATTCTGGAAATAGCTTTCCCAGGCGTCCGGCTGGAGCTGTTTGATGCCGAGCGAAAGCCGGTGCGCCGACGAATCGATATTGAGAATTACAGCCTGGACCACCTGGCCCTTCTTGAGGACCTCGGAGGGATGCTTGACGCGCTTGGTCCAGGATAGATCGGAGACATGCACCAGCCCGTCGATGCCTTCTTCGATTTCGATGAACGCTCCAAAATCGGTCATGTTGCGTACCCGGCCCTCCACCACCGAGCCGACGCTATACCGCGTGTCGATGGTGGTCCAGGGATTGGGTTCGAGCTGCTTCAGGCCGAGCGAGATGCGCCGGTCCTTGGAGTGCACCTCCAGAACCACCGCCTCCACCCGATCGCCGGGCTTGACCACTTTCGACGGATGCTTCATGCGGCGCGACCACGTCATCTCGCTGATGTGGATGAGACCCTCGATGCCCGGCTCCAACTCGACGAAAGCGCCGTAGTCGGTGACGTTGACCACCCGGCCGATCACCCGGCCGTGGACCGGGTAGCGCGTGGCGACCGCCTCCCACGGGTCGGGCTCGAGTTGTTTGATGCCCAGCGACACGCGCTCTTTGGCGCGATCGAACTTGAGGACCTTAACCGCGATTTCCTCGTCCACGTGCAGCATCTCGGATGGGTGCGTGATGCGGCCGTAGGACATGTCGGTGACGTGCAGCAGGCCGTCGATGCCGCCGAGGTCGATGAAAGCCCCATACTCGGTGAGGTTCTTGACCACGCCGGTGACGATGGCGCCTTCGGTAATGTGGTCGAGCGTGGCGTTCTTGCGGACGTTGATTTCTTCCTCCACCGCCATCTTGCGCGAAACCACCACGTTGCCGCGGCGGCGGTTGAGCTTGATGATCTTGACCGGGATGTCCTGTCCGGTGAGCGAATCCAGATTATGAACGGGGCGCGGATCGGCCTGCGATCCGGGCATGAAGGCCTTGATGCCCACATCCACCGCCAGCCCGCCCTTGATCCGGCCCAGCACGCGGCCGGAGACGATGAGCTGCTCCTGGTAGGCTTTCTCGAGGTTGTCCCAGATCCGCAGCCGCGCGGCGCGCGTGTGAGACAGCAGCACATACCCTTCCGGCTGCTCGCCGTGATCGATCATCACATCGACGGCGTCGCCGGGACGTACCGTAACCTCGCCGCTGGGCCCCTGGAACTGCTCGATGGGGACGAGGCCTTCGCACTTGTACCCGAAATCGACGATGACATCTTTGGCGGTGATACTGAGGACCGTGCCTTGCAAAACCTCGTCGGCGGCGGGCGGAGCGAAGTGGCTGTAATCGTCGAGAAGGTTCTCGTAGCTTTCGGGGACCTCCTGGTCCATCTGCCCGTTGTCCTCGTCTACGGCCATTACGTCTCCGCCGATCACTGATTCACCAGTGATTGCAGGCCATGGACCAGCCGCGGCAGGCAGCGGGCACGGAAAAGCACGCGCGCTTTGTTATTGCCAAGCACCATCGTGGATCAGACCATGGGCCAATTACCAGCAAACCACTGACAGATCAGTATGTTAGCAAATATACGCCGAGTTATTGGGGGTTGTCAACGGGCCTGGGGGTTTGAAAATGGCCCCTCACAGCTTCTTTCCGATGATGGCGTAGTCCAGCCCGCCGAAGAATGCGTCGCGGAACGCCTCCGGCAGCGAGTCGAGCGAAGGCATCGATTCCACCGCGGGCGCGAGTTTGCGGACCTCCACCACGCCCACACCGAACTCCTCCAGATAGAAGGCCAGCAGCGGGTGCGGGACGGGGCGCGCGTGCGTGGGGTCGAGGTAGAAGTGCGTGGCGAAAATGGCGAGGCACTCGGGGTTGGGCGTTTCGATGGCAATCACGCCGTTGCGCATCAGCCGGCTGGCGCAGAGCTGGATCATCTCGGGCAGCCGCTCGGGCGGTAGATGCTCCACAACCTGGGCGCAGAAGATGCCGTCCAGCGACTCCTCCGGAAGGCCGGCCAGGTACGCGAACAAGTCCGCGGTCTCCGCCTCGAGTCCTTTCAGGCGGCAGATGGCGACCGACTCCTGGCTGAGATCGATGCCCACCGCGGGAATGTTCGCCTCGCGCATGATTTCCAGAAATTCGCCGCGGCCGCAGCCGATGTCCAGGACGCTCTGGCATCCCGCAAAACTCGGAACGTAAAGGCGCTGGCCCGCCTTGACATACTCCTCGGAGCCGCGGAAGCACTCCGCGAAACGGGCCAGGTCGAGGGCCAAAGGGGCGGCGTCCGGAGTGGCCGGTAGGGGCCGGGCATCCGGCTGCGCACGGACAAGTTGCCCGGCCCCTACAACATCCGCCGCGAGTATCTGGCTGCGCTGCCGGATGATGCGGAGTTCAGAGTGAATAGTGCGCTCGAACTCCAGCCACAGCCGCTTCTGAATCTCGCCCACGCTGCGCTCCAGCGCGCCCGTGAAATCGGCGTGCTGCGTGCGAACCGTCTCGCGGAAGCTGGTGTCCATCAGGGTGGCGCGGTGCTGAAAAGCGCCTTGAAGATCGGCCACGCTGCGCAGGAACTGGATCTCGTTCTGGGCCAGCTTGTGCTCCCATCCGGCCCGCCACTCGGCCCAGTGCTTGCGGATGTCCGCCATCTCCGGGCCAAGGCTTTCCTGCACCAGTTTGACCTCTTGGATCTCTTGGCCGAGGCCCTGCTGGGCCGCCTTGATGTCCTGGCCAAGCGTTTCCTGGGCCGCCTGAATATCCCGGCCGAGGCTTTCCTGGGCGGCACGGAGACTCTCTTGCGCAGCTCCCACCGCCGCTTCCAGCCGGCTGCTCAACTCCACCAGAGCGCGGTTGTCCTCATTGAACGCTTCGATGGCCGCATCGACGCATCCCAGCACCTGGCGGTTGAATTCCACTTGCTCGCGGACGTGCCAGTCGAGCACGCGAGCCACCAGCCGCTTCCAGGCCTGCACCAGCGAGTTGGCCAGGCCACCGGCGCGCGGGTTCACCGTCCCGATAGCGGCCACTTTGCCGAGCGCCGAATCGCGCGCGTGGACCAACGCCATGAGGTCGGCCACGGGGATGCCGGCTCCCGCGGAAGTCTCCGGGCGCTGCGTGCGCACGCGCTCGCGGACCTCCCGCAGAATCGCAATCAGCTCAGCGCTTTCCACGTTTCCTGCTCCAGCTTGCGGTGACCACGCTGCTCAGCCCGCCGCGCGGCGTGAAATCGCCGACTACCGTAGCGGTAATCGGATCGGTGGCCTTCACCACGTCTTGAAGCACGCGGTTGACTACGTTCTCCTGAAAGATGCCGAGATTCCGGTAGGCCAGCAGGTACATTTTGTACGACTTCAATTCCAAGCAGCGCTTGCCGGGGACATACCGCAGCGCGATGCTTCCGAAATCGGGAAGACCGGTCTTGGGACAGACGGAGGTGAATTCCGGCATGACGATCTCGATCTCGTAACCGGCGTATTGGTTGGGCCAGGTCTCGATTTCGGGCAGCGCGGCGCCGACGCCGGCGCGCGCATGTTCATCGGTATAGCCGCGTTTCATAAGGCTTTGGCCAGCAGATCCAGAAAAAGGCCGACGTCGGCCACCACGCCCACGGCCTGTCCCGTGCCGCGGTCGCTCACCTTGGTGGCCACCGCCGGGTTGATATCCACGCACACTATTCTGACCCAGCTTGGCAGCATGTTTCCGGTGGCGATGGAGTGCAGCATGCTGCCCAGGCAGAGCACCAGGCCCGCGCCTTTCAATTCGGCCGCATAGGCGTCCTGGGCCGCGTTCATGTCGGTGATGGTCTCGGGCAGCGGGCCGTCGTCGCGCAGGCTGCCGGCCAGCACGAATGGAACGCCGGCCTGGACGCACTCGTAGAGAATGCCCGAGCGCAGCCGGCCGCTCTCGACCGCCTGCCGGACCGATCCCGCGCGATAGATGGCGTTGATGGCGCGCATGTGATTGCGATGGCCGTGCTCTTCCTGGCGCCCGTCGGCGAGGCGCACGCCGAGCGAAGTGCCGAACAGGGCCGCCTCGATATCGTGCACGCCCAGCGCATTGCCGCTCAGCAGGGCCTGCACCGAGCCGTTGCGGATGAGCGCGGAGAGGCCCGCCACGCCGCCAGTGTGGACCACCACCGGTCCCGCCACCACCACGACTTTCTGCTTCTGCTCGAGGGTCTGGCCGACCAGCGCGGCGGTCTGGCGCACCGCCGTCTCCACCTGGCGCTCGGAGGAGATGCCGTTGGCCATGAAGGCGAACGCCAGCCGGTCGCGCTCCTTGGATTCGGGAATCACGCGGATGCCGCGCAGCCCCACCACGATGCGGTCGCCCCGCCGAAGATCGCGCAGACGCCGGCACACCGCCGTGCCGTCGCGGACCACCACCATGGCATCCATCCGCTGGTTCCCGGCTTCAATCCACTTCTGGCCGTGGCGCACGAAGGTTCTATGGTTGGTGGTGGAATAAAAATCTTCCGGCGCGCACCGGTCGCGCTCCACTTCGCGGAGCGCCGCGTCGCCCGTATCGGCGGGGGAGCAGCCCAGCCCCAACAGCTCCTGCAACAGGCGCTCCATGGCCGGCTCGTCGGGCGCCTCGACTTTCAGCCGCAGATAGGAAGCCTCGCTGTTGGTGCGCCCGATGCGGAACTGTTCCACCTCGAACCGGCCGCTGTACTCCACGACCTTATCGAAGATGTTCTCCATTATGTGGGAGTCGATCAGGTGACCTTCGGCTTCCACCACTTCCTGGAATGGCATAGAAACTCTATTGTAACGGGGAAGGCCGGCTTGCGGCTTTCCGAGCCGCGCGCGTCAGCAAGCGGTTTTCGGCCTTCAAGCCGGGACATACCGCCTGACCGCGATATCCCGCGCGTGCTCCCGCGTTTTCGCCACATCGTAGGCGAGCTGCATGCGCAGAAGGTGGTTCATGTCGGGACCGAACGCCTTTTCGATGCGCAGAGCCATTTCCGGCGTCAACGCGGCCTTGGCGTGCAGTAGGTCGGAGAGCGTGGCGCGGCGTACCTTCAGAATCTCCGCCGCCTTCGTCACGTTCAGACCGAGGGCTTCGACGATCTCGGTTCTGATCAGGTCCCCCGGATGGGGCGGATTCTTCATGGGCATTCGAGTCCTCCTAATGGTAGTCGATCAAATCAATCTCGCTGGCAGAATTCGTCTCTTCGCCGTAGCGGAAAACCAGACGCCAGTTTCCGGTGACGGACAGGCTCCAGAATCCTGTCATGTCGCCTTTGAGCGGGTGCAGCTTCCATCCTGGGAACCGGCCGAGTTGGTCCAGGGTCTCGGCGGTTTCGAGGGCGAACAGAAGCTTCCGCAGCTTGTCGGCCATCGAGGCCGGCACCCCCTTGGCGCTGCCTTCTCCATGGAGTTGCTTCAGCCCTTTATGACGAAAGCGAACGAGTAGCACGTCATCCCTCGATTCCAGTATGTACGGTTATACCGTACACGTCAAGACCCACGTGGAAGAAAACCCAACCCAATTTGGTGACAGGCTACGAAACTCCGAAACGGGATGTCCACCCAATTTCGGGGGTTTCGTAGCCTGTCCCTAAAATGGGCTGCATCCCGAGGGAGGGTGACGTCGACCGCCAGGCAGTGTGGCGCACCTTCAGAATCTCCGCCGCCTTCGGCACGTATGGTGCCCATGGATCGGCTGTCGAATGCGGGAGGATTTTCACGGCAGGTATCCGGCGCCGACGACATCGGCTCACTCAAGCCGGCTCGCGGAGAGTAGTCCGTGTGGGGTGGGAAAATCAACATCGCGGAATGCCGACGATCAGCAGGTTCTATGGGATCTTGATCCGAATGTTCTTCAAAGATCACGCGCCGCCACACTTTCACGCCCGGTACGGTGAGTTCGAAGCCACGATCGAGATCGGCACCATGGCGAGCATCGAGGGGCAACTACCGGGCCGGGCTCTGATCCTGGTCCAGGAATGGGCGATGATACATAGAGAGCAATTGCTCGAAGACTGGCGGCTCTGCCGCGGAAACACGCCCCCCAACGAAGATTGAGCCGCTGGCGTGAGCGGAGTAGTGTTCAGTGTATTGGGACGTAGTTGAGGTAAAGCCGGAGCCGGGCTACTGCCTGTTTGTTCGATTCAAAGACGGATTAGCGGGGCGTGTGCGGCTGAGGCGAGGAGAGCTGACCGGTGCGCTGGCGCCGCTGGCGGATGTGCAGTTTTTCGAACAGGTTCTCATTGACTGCGGCGCGGTTGCTTGGCCCGGTGAGATCGATCTGGCGCCGGATGCCATGTACGCCCAGATCGTCAGCCAACGTCATGGGGAGCAGCAGGCGGAGCCAGTGAAGAGTCACCGCTGAACGGAAGCCGGCTTGTACGTCCCGGCGGGGCGGTGTCAAGACTTTTGTGTAAACATCCCCGCGGTTAATGTTTCGGGCCGGCTATACTGGTTGCACCCGAGCGGAGGGTAAGGCTCTGCGGAGACGCAACCTGAGCGCCGACTCGGCGGCCGGG
>JBAWDI010000747.1:0-3262 GCA_049590695.1 Bryobacteraceae bacterium | reverse complement strand
CAGAAAGTGTAAAGCGCTTTCATTTTTAGCACACGGATGAACACGGATTGACACGGAATTGTGCCTGATGCGCGGGATCCAGAAGACCTACATTCCGGAGTTCCAGCAGCGGATCTGGAAGCGCGACTTCAACCTGGTCGAGACGACTGACATGACCATGGCGATCTCCGGCATGGGCGGCATCGGGTCGGCTGTGGCTGCGCGCGCACTACGGCTTCAACATGAAAATCCTGGCCACGGATGCGAAACCCCTGGCCAAACCGATCTTCGTGGACACGCTCCGCGAGCCGGCGTGGCTCCCGGAGATGGTCTCGCAAGCCGGCGTGGTGTACACCGAGCCGTATCCCGCCACTGGCGCGTACTGGAGTTGCCCGAACCTGATTATGACTCAACATACCGGTGGATTCGCGCCACAACGCCAGATCCGCCTGATGGGGCTGCTGGCCGAGAACGTCCGGCGTTACATCAGTGGCTTGCCGCTGATGAACGTGGTGGACAAACAGCGCGGCTACTGGTCCGCGAAGAGATTTGATTTCCATAAAGGAGAAATTCATGAATTTCAGACGAATGCTTATCCGCAGCGTAGTCTGCGCGACGCTGTGCCTGACTGTCGCAGTGGTGGCACGAGCGCAACAACCGGCCGCCGCGCCGGTGAAGCCTTACAATACCGCGAAGCAGAAATTAATGGATGGCAAGAAGATTTTCGGCGTGACCGCGACTTCGCCCGACCCGAACATTTATTGCGCCATGGCCAACGCCGGGTACGATTTCACCTGGATCGAGATGCAGCACAGCCCGCTGACATTTGAAGACGTGGCCCACATGATATGGGCCTGCCGGGGAGCGTCGGCGGTACCCTTTATTCGCGTGCCGGACGCCACGGAAAGCGATATTCAGAAGGCCACGGACATCGGGGCTTTGGGCATCATCGTCCCCACCGTCGACACCGTCGAGAAGGCCGAGGCAGCGGTCAAGTGGTCCCGGTATCCGCCCCAGGGACGCCGCAGCCAGGGTGGCGGCCAGTACCGGGCATTATATGGCAACGACTACCGCCAGACCGCCAACGCCAACATGTTGGTGATGGTCATGATTGAGACGCCCATTGGGGTGGCGAACGCGGAGAAGATCGCCGCCGTCCCTGGAATCGATGTGATCTTCGCCGCCAGCGGCGACCTGGGGAACTTTTCCGGACATAAGCAGGGCGACCCGGAGTATGAAGCGCTGGTCACCAGAATCCACGATGTCGTCCTGAAGGCCGGCATCAAGCTGGGTGGTCCGCAAATGTGGAAGGACCGCCCGGGATTCACCTTCTTCCAGGCTCCCGGCGAAACCGAGCTGATTCAAGCGGGCGCGCGGGTAAACCTGGGGCTCCCCCCGGCTCCGGCGGGCGGCGGCCGGTAGGTTCCTCCCCGGCGGTTGGCGGCGGACACATCCCCGCTCGCGGTCCCGCTCCGGCGCAGGCTGCCGGGGCTAAGCAGGCTGCGGCCCCGGCACGCACTGGCAGGGCCGAGAACTTCCTTGCGGTCGACGCGAAAGGTCATCCGAATGTTCCGCACGTCGACGCTAGCGACGATCGATGGGCCGGACACGATGCCGCCGCCATCGATTCGCGCCACCACATCGATCGCCCGTGGGCGCACAGACGCTTCACGGGCGGCTTTGAACCGCGACATGTATTCGTGCTGGCGTTGGACAAGGTCGACGGTTCGCTCGCCGAATGGCTGGGTGGAGGATTGGACCGCGCGACGTTCGGCAATTTCTACTGGAACTTCGCCGCGTGGTTTTTTACTTCACGGACGAGAACGTGCGCGAGACCTCGCCCGGGGGAAAGGCCGTGGTGGCGCCGCACAAGGCCGGAGACTTCATTTGGGGCGGCCCCGCCCGGTATAGGGTGGAATACCTGAACGACAAACCGCTCGAAGCGCTGGTCGTGGAAGTCGGGAATTGAATCCGGCAAGGAATAAAATAATATTTAAAAGAGAATTAAAAGAAATAGCTCACTACGAGATATGCAGTGGTATACTTGCGCCGAGGTAGATTGAACCAGTCCCGGAAGTCCAAAGTGATCCTGCGGCTCACGCCGCGTGGAGAGATAGATGAACCGAGTATCCTCGCTTTTCGCCGTGCTGGCGCTCCTCGCAGCCGGCAGCTTGGCGCCAGCCCAGGCGGCCAATATTCTAATCGTCGCAGGTACTGATGGCATCGCCCAGACAGCCGCCGGCAACCTGAACACGGATCTCACGACTGTCGGCAACACGGTTACGGTCGTTAATACCGGTGTACCGGCCTCGCTCACCGGCTACACGCAGATATACGACGTCCGTTACAACAACCTTCCGGCGTTCACATCTGGCGAGATGGCCCAGTATCTGGCATTCCTGAACGCGGCGTCCGGCAACACGATATTTCTGATGGGCGAAAACACCAGCTTTAACCAGCGCAACGGCCCGATTAACCAGTTCATCGCCCTCGCGGGCGGAGGCACCATCGCGGTCCCTGCCTCGCTCTCCTCGGCCTCGGAAACCGTGAATCCGCCATTCACGGGGCCGAACAGCATCACCACCGTCAAGTTTGCCGCGTGTGGCCTCGTCACCTCCCCGGGGAACGGCTCCTTTGCGTCGCAGGAGGCGGGCGGGGGCTGCGCGCTCTTCTTCGACCAGAACAGACTCACCAACGCCTTGACGGGCGCGCTGGTCGTGGTATATGACGTCAACTTCGCTTACGACGCGCCACTCTACGGAGTAAACGAAATTCCGTTCCGGAAGAATATGGAGGCCTTTGCCTCATCGCCGCCGGTGGGCCCGCCTGTAACCAGCGCTGTACCAGCCCTGACCACGTGGGGGCAGATCCTCCTGGCGCTGGCCTTGTGCGGCATCGGTGTCATTTTCATCCGGCGCCGCGTTTTCGTGTAGCCGGGTTTTCTCCGCTTTCCGTACATGCGCGAGTTTCAGGGATACGCCTGCCCCGTTTCGTGGAACACTGAATGAATGGGCACCTGGCGCACACCGGAGCCGGCGCGGGCACATAGCCTGCTCGAGGTGGAACTCGAGAAATGGGACCAGGACTTTCGCTTCCTGCTGGGGTGCTTCCGGGCAGCTCTGACCAGGATACGGGAGGACGAACTCGCCCGGCTCGTCGAGCAGGCCTTCTCCGTTCCTCCCGAGGCAGGCGCGCGGCTTCCACAGCGCGGGGCGCAGGCGCTCTCCATGGCCTTTCAACTCCTCAACATGGTGGAAGAGAACACCGTGAACCAGGTGCGCCG
>JBAWDI010000746.1:0-6686 GCA_049590695.1 Bryobacteraceae bacterium | reverse complement strand
CCGCGTTCGAAACCGTCAGCGACAGCGCGGCGTCGGAGTTCGAGGGAAGCACGTAGGGATATACGCCGAACGCGACACTGGTGAGCATCCCCAGAATGAACAGGCAGGAGCACAGGAATGCTGCAAGCTCCTTGAGACGGCGGTTCATGAGCCAGGTGCCCACGAGGCCCGCCAGCGCCAGCGCCGGAAAAACGTAACCCCAGGGGCGCGCCTCAAAGCTCTCCTTCAAGTGCGGTTGGATGCGGAAGCTCACGAGCGTGATCGCGATGACGGACGCCGCCAGGCCCCACCAGGCGCGCGCGGCGGTGCGGCGCGCGCGAAGTGCGAGATCGCCTTCGGTCTTCAGCGCGATCCACAGCGCTCCGTGAACCACCAGCGTGGCCAGCGCGGCAATGGCGACGAGGACGGTGTACCAATCCAAAATGCCAGCGTCCTTGCCTACGGTGAAATCGGTCCACAGCGGCAGGAAAAAAGTGCCGGCCCGGTCGAGCGGTACGCCCCGAACCACGTTGCCGAGAGCCGCGCCGAAGAAGATGGCCAGCAGGGCGCTCGAGAGCGAGAACACGGCGTCCCACAAGGGCTGCCAGACCAGGCTCTGAACATGCTCACGGAATTCGATGGCGATGCCGCGCAGGATCAACAGCCACAACACGATCATCAAGGGCAGGTAAAATCCGCTGAAGCTCGAAGCGTAGAGGGCGGGGAAGGCGAAATAGAGCGTGCCGCCGCCGGCCAGCAGCCAGACTTCGTTGCCATCCCAAACCGGTCCGATGGAACGAAGGACGGCGCGGCGCTCGGCATCCGTGCGCGCCACGAAAAGGTGGACGGCGCCGGCGCCGAGATCGAAGCCATCGAGGACCACGTACATCGCGATCATGACGGCGACCAGGCAGAACCAGACGGTTTCCATGATAGAGCCTCAGAGAGCGGGCGCGAGCGGCTCCTCCGGCCGCTCCGGACCCGTTTCGATTTCGCGATAGACCAGAAAGAGAAAGAGGATGGCGAGGATGGTGTAGATTCCCATGAAGCCAATCAGCGTGAACAGGGCGTTGCCGGCGGAGATGTGCGGGGAGGAACCTTCCAGCGTGCGCATGATTCCGTAAACCAGCCACGGCTGGCGTCCCATTTCGGCCGTGATCCATCCCGCCGTGTTGGCGATGTAGGGGAACGGCAACATGAGCATGAGCAGCCAGAGCACCGGGCGGGAACCGTAGAGCGCGCCGCGCCAGAGGTTCAGCGAGGCCAGCGCCATCACCGCGATGAAGATGGTCCCCAGCCCCACCATGATGTGATAGCTGTAATACAGCAGCGGAATGTTGTCCGGCCAGCGATCCGGGGGAAATGCATCGAGGCCCTTGACCTCCGCCTTCCAGCGCCGATAGGTGAGGAAGCTCAGCGCGTTGGGAACCGCGAGCGGGTTGTCGAGGCGCCGGTTATCGAGGTCCGGCTGGCCGACGATGACCAGCGGAGCGCCCCATTCGGTGTGAAACAGGCCTTCCATGGCGGCTAGCGTCGCGGGCTGATCGGAGACGATGTTGTGGACCTGTCCATCGCCGGTGGGGAAGGCCATCAGGACGGTGGAGACGATGCCCGCGATCACGCCCAGGCGGACGAAGGTGCGGCCGGATTCCTCGTGCCGGCGCGTGAGCAGATAGAACGCGCCCACCGAGGCCATGACGAAGCTGGCGGTGACCACCGATCCGATCATGTTGTGCAGGTACTGCCAGAGCAGCCACGGATTCAGCAGCAGACCCCACAAACTGCTCAGCAGAATCTCGCCGTTGGCGCCGATGCGGTAGCCGGTGGGATGCTGCATCCAGGCGTCGGTGGCGACGATGAAGAAGCCGGAGAGCCACGCGCCGGCAAAGACCAGGAAGGCGGAGACCCAGTGGGCCTTCGGGCCGAGGCGCTTCTCTCCGAACAGGAATGCGCCGAGGAAGCTGGATTCGAGGAAGAAAGAGAACACGCCTTCCATGGCCAGGGTCTGTCCGATGACGCCTCCGGCCGCTTTGGAGAAACGCGCCCAGTTGGTCCCGAACTGAAATTCCATGGGGATGCCGGTGACCACGCCCATGGCGAAATTGATGGCGAATATTTTTGCCCAGAAGCGGGCCGCGCGGTTGTAGTGCTGGTTGCCGGTGCGCAGGGCCATGGTCTTGAGCACCAGGATCAACAGCGCGAGGCCCATGGTCAACTGCGGAAAGAGGTAGTGGAAGGTGACGGTGAATGCGAAATGCAGGCGGTGAACGGTGAGGGCGTCCATGAATCGAATATAGTAGCGCGGCGCGAGGCGGGCGGGGGCTTACCCGCCTAGCTCGCCAGTGGTTGTTCGAGGCTGCCGCTCAAATACTCGAGAATCTCCTGCTCGCGCTGCTGGACTTCGAGGAGGATTGGTTCAGAGAGCCGCAAGTAGTCTTTCGCCGAATGAACTTTGCGAGCTTCCAGCAGGATTCTCCTCAGGTTGGCTACGCACTGCTGCGCAAGCAGCACTTGATCGTCGGTTTGGATCACATCAACTCCAGTTCCACAATACCGCGTTTTCGAAAGGTCCGGCGCCAAGGAAACTCGCGCCCAAAAGACATCGGATTCGAATCGAAGGTTGGCCCGGGTGGAATCGAAAACCTCGCGGGACGGAGGGGTAACCCGCTCAACTTCAAAATCCTCATCCATGATCAGCAGGATATCGAGATCCTTGGGCGCGGGCTTGGTCGTAACGAAGCTGCCCCAGACGAAGACACGGCGCAGTTTGCCAGTCTTCGCGGCGAGTTCTACCAGAGCCTGCAATCGCCCAAAACAGCCACACCCGTCTCGCGGTTGCCAGACCGAAACGCGACTGGAACTCGTGCCAGCCGGCGGCGTGTACTCCGCTGGGTAGATCGCCTTAAGAATTGAACTCAGGCAGCATGGTCACACGATATCAGACGGCGAATGGAAGGTTGGGTGGGCTGGCATAGAAAAGCGGTTGAACGGAAGCGTCGGCCCGGTGTGGTGCACTGGAGAGAGCCGACGTGCTGACGGCCCGAGGACCGCCGTTTGAGGCAGCCCATGATTTCCGGCATGGGCGCCATATCTAACCTCCGCGGCGCCATTGCAATCGAGTTCCAGAGCGCATTGCCAGGAAGGTCGCGCTGGAGTGCGATAGTCAAGTCCGAGCCCAGCGGTACAGTGTGGTACATGCTGGCGAGCGCCAACCCGGTCAGCACCAGCGGTGCGCCGAAAACCAGCACCGGATTGTCGGGACGTTGGGCGAAAGTCCGGGCCAAAGTGTCGCCGTAGGCGGCAAGCGCGGCGCGCTATGGCGAACGCGCCGCTCAGCTACTAGCCGAGGCGACAGGTTCGTAGCACCTTGCCGTGAAACATTGGCGCGGAAATCGCAACAGGAATTACGTGCCAGGAAACGACAGTATCCATGGACGGCGCCTGGGTGTACACTAAATCGGAACCTTGAATCCGAATAGAATTCCAGTTCATTTGGTACTGCCTCACCGCCGCATCATGCGGCGTGCTAAGACTCAGGAGGACAGAGATGGATGGCCGCATCGCCGGAATAGCTCGCTTATTGGTGGTCTGCGGTGTAGCGGTTGCTACCGCCTACGCGAGGCACGACGAGCCTGTCATCAAGACTGATGGCGGCTTCGTTCAGGGTGCACACTCTGTCGATTACCCCACTATCGTCTTCTTCTTGGGCATCCCTTACGCTGCTCCACCTGTCGATACGCTGCGCTGGAAACCACCACAGCCGCCAGCGCCATGGAACGGCGTGCGAAAAGCGGATGAACTGAGTGCTGCCTGCCCCCAATCGGATCGCATGGTCCAGTTCATGCGGAGAGCCATCGGCCTAACCGGCGGAGATCCGTCCAAAGTCAAGCCGTACACCACGAACGAAGACTGCCTTTATCTGAATGTGATGACGGCGTCCGCCAGAACCGGTGAACGACGGCCAGTGATGGTCTACATTCACGGCGGCAGTGGGATCAGCGGGCGGGGCGACGATGGTGGGGCGGCGCTTGCCGCCGCTGGGGCGGTCGTAGTAACACTGAATTATCGATTAGGTGTACTGGGCTGGCTCGCTCATCCCGCGCTGACGGCCGAATCCGCGCAGCAGTCATCGGGGAATTATGGCTTACTGGATCAGATCGCTGCTTTGCAGTGGGTTCACCGAAATATCGCTCAGTTCGGTGGGGATCCCGAAAACGTGACAATCTTCGGCCACTCCTCCGGCGGGGAATATGGCGGGTGCTTGATGATTTCGCCGCTGGCGCACGGGCTTTTTCAACGCGCAATCCTACAGAGCAGCGTGCCCTTTGATTTGCACCCTAGTGTTCATCATCAGGGTGGCGAACTGCAGTCGGCAGAGGAACCGGGACTCAAACTCGTTCACGCCCTGGGAGTGGGGGATGGGCGGGAAGCGTTGAAGCAACTGCGTTCCATTCCGGCCGACAGACTCGTTGCAGAAACGCTCCCCTATGACATTGTTGTGGATGGCTGGGTAATTCCGCACGAGCCGCTCGCGATGTTTGCTCATGGGCAACAGGAAGATATTCCGGTAATGGTCGGCAGCACGGAACGCGAGTACTCAATTTATGCCGTGACGTATCCGGACCGTTCTTTGGAAGCGTTTCATGATTGGGTCGAGCGCCGCTATGCTCCGATTGCCGACGGCGTCTTGCGTCTATATCCAGCGTTATCGCCGGCCGACGCAACGGAATGCTTCATCCGAGCGGAAACCGAACTGATTATGACCGCTCCCGCTCGCTGGCTGGCGGAGGCGACACTAAAGAAGAAGAGCAAGGCCTACGTGTACAACGTGACTTGGGCAGTTGGCACCAAGGGGGGGCGGGAATTGGGCGCATTCCACGGGATTGACATCGCCTTGCTGTTCAGGATGCCCGGTGTCCCGTGGGACAAGAGTGCCGAGACTGTGGCGCAAATCATGCGCCGCTACTGGATCCGGTTCGCCAGAACGGGAAATCCGAACGGCACGGGTCTCCCGAACTGGCCGGCTTACGACTTGCCGGCTGCCTCCTATCTGGAGCTGGGAACGCAGACCAAGCGCGCGACCGCTTTGCACGACGATGCGTTCCGGCTCATCAAGCGGCTCTACGCTGCCCGCCTCGCCGCGCTTGCCCCCTGACGGATTCACGGGATGCCGATGCGCCGCACAAGATCGGCGAAGCGGGCGTCGGAACGCAACGGGTCGTACCACTCGTTTGCCTTTAGCAGAACCAGCAGGCAGTCCCGCTGTGCATAGGAATTCTCAAGGCACCTTATCGCCTCGTCAAATTCGCCCAGCCGCGCATGAATTTTGGCTCGGTAGAGTGGGCGCTCGCCGAAGGACCCACCGGCACGCATCCCCGTGATGCCCGCACTCAGGGCCCAACCATGATAGCCGGCCGGTCCGCCCTGCCGCAGAGCGCGGCGTGCAGCTCCGGCGCCGGCCGTTATGACGCCTGCCTTCTCATATTCGGTGATGGCATCGGCGATTCTGCCTTCTGCTTCGCGGACACGGCCGAGCACGAAATGAGCGCGCGGAAAAAGAGGATCCAGATCGAGGGTCTGGGTTGCGTATTCGACCGCCTGCGCATAGTCCCGGATCCAGTAACAGCCTTCTCCGGCTTCCGCGCGCACGTACAGGTTGAGAGGATCGAGCTCGATGGCCCGGCACATCTCGCGCAGGGCTCGTGTGCCGTCTAGTGTGGTGGCCGCAAGAGCGGCGCGACACAAATGCGCTAACCCAGAATTGTTATCGAGTTCCAGAGCGCATTCGAGCGCTTTTTCGGCCCCCTGCCAGTCCCAGTCGTGGAACAGGAGAATCATACCAAGCGCGGCATGCGCCTCAGGCAGCGTGCTGTCGATCGCCAGCGCCTGCTTCGCTGCCGTCTTTCCTTTGCCAAGAAGTTCGCGCTGGCGTGCGACAGTCAATTCCGCACCCAGCGGTACAGCGCGGTGCATGCAGGCGAGCGCCAGCCCGGATTGTGCCTCGGCGAACAGCGGATCTTGACCAATGGCCTGCTCGAAGTAGGCGATGCCCCGGTCGAGATCCGAAGGGGTGAATTTCGCGAGGAAATATCGGGCTCGCAACTCCGACTCATGCGCAGCCGGGTTCACGCGGCGGTGCGTTGCGAGCCGCTCTCGCTCTTCTGGTGTGATGAGCGCCCGGATTTCGCCGGCAATGCACCTCGCCAGGTCGGCATGGAGCGCGAAGACATCTTCGAGCTCCCGGTCATAGATTTCGGCCCAGAGGTGTTCGTCGGTCGCGGCCCGAATCAGTTGCACGCTGACGCGCACCCGTCCGCCAGCGGCCAGAGCCGTACCCTCCACCACGGCATCCACCCCCAACTCCCGCGCGATCTGCGGCAGGCGCCTTTCGGCGTGCTTGTAGTGCATTACCGAAGTGCGCGAGATCACCTTCAGCGCGCGTATCTTGGCGAGCTGCGAAATCAAGGTTTCGGTCATGCCGTCGGCAAAGTATTCCTGTTGCGGGTCGCCCGAAAGATTGTCCAGAGGCAGGACGGCCAGCGCGCGAATGGGCGCCGCCGGATTCTCCAGGCGCTCGACGTTGGGGACGATCTTGTAGCCCCATCCGCGCACCGAGGCCAGGTAGCGTGGTTCCTCCGCCACATCGCCAAGCGCTTCACGCAACAGCCGCACGCGCTGCCAGAGAGTATCCTCGTTGACGAACTCGT
>JBAWDI010000745.1:0-3521 GCA_049590695.1 Bryobacteraceae bacterium | reverse complement strand
CCAGCCCCGCATCCAGCCGGCGCCGGAGTTCCGCCCCCACCTCCATCTGGTTGCCGAGGGCGCTCGACATGGCCGGCAGCTCCGCCGCCGAGACCGCCATTCCGAACAGGCTCACCGGCAGCGTGTTGATGGACTGCGCGTTGGTGAGCCCCGCCACCGCGCCCTCGCCCAGCTTGCTGGCCAGCAACTGGTCCACGTATCCGCTGATCTGCACTACGCCTCGGCTGAAGAACACCGGAACGAAGTTGCGCACGACTTCGCGCACGTGCGCCGCGCGCGTGTCAAGGCGCACACGGACGTGTCGCGCCAGCCGCAGCACCACCGGCAACTGCACCCCGAATTGCAGCCCGCTTCCGATCACCGAACCCCACGCCAGCTTCACCGCCAGCGCGCTCTGCTCCAGGCCTCCGTAGATTGCCAGCGTGGCGATCATGGCCGCGTTCCACATCACCGGCGCCGTATAGGAGAGGAAAAACTTGCGATGGCTGTTCAGAATCCCCAGGCACCACGCCGAGCACACCAGCAGGCCCGCGCCAGGAAACAGGATGCGCACCAGCCGGATGGTCAGCTCGCGTTTGGCTCCGTGAAAACCCGGCGCAATGGCGTAGATGAGGTACGGCGCGGCCAGCACGCCCACCAGCACCAGCACTGACGTGGCCAGCGCCAGAATCGCGCCCACAGCCCCCGCCACGCGCCCCGATTCTTCCTCGTCGCCCTCCGCCACCAGGCGCGCGTACACCGGAATGAAGGACGCCGAAAGCACCCCTTCGCCGAACAGGTTTTGCAGGAAATTCGGGATCCGGAAGGCTGCGTTGAAGGCGTCCGCCGCGTCCGATAGCCCGAAGTAGTACCCGAAGACGCGCTGCCGCACCAGCCCCGCGATGCGGCTCGCCAGAATGCCCGCGGCTACCAGAGACGCATGCCGGCCGGTGGCTTCACGCTGACTTGTCTTTTCCACTAACCCAACTTCTTAAGCACGGCGGTGGCCACTTCTTCCGTGCTGCTTTTCCCACCGAGATCGGGCGTGCGCACCTGGCCCTCCGCCAGCACCGCCGCCACTGCCGCTTCCACCGCGCGCGCCGCCTCCGTCATCTCCAGGTGGTCGAGCATCATGGCCGCGCTCAGAATCGTCGCCAGCGGATTGACTAGACCCTTCCCGGCGATGTCCGGCGCCGAGCCATGTACCGGCTCGAACATCGAGGGGAACCGCCGCTGCGGATCGAGGTTCGCCGAGGCCGCGAGGCCCATGCTCCCGATGATGGCGGCGGAAATGTCGCTCAGGATATCGCAGAACAGGTTCGACCCCACCACCACGTCGAAGCTCTGCGGCCGCCGGATGAAATTCATGGCCGCCGCATCCACCAGCAGCGACTCGGTCTCCACCGCCGGGTACTGCGCCGCCACCTCCTGAAACGTCCGGTCCCACAGCACCATGCTGTAGCCCTGCGCGTTCGATTTGGTGACCGACGTGACGCGCCTCTTCTTATCGCGCTTCACCGCCAGCTCGAAAGCGAACCGCACCACGCGCTCGATGCCCCGCCGCGTGAACACCGAGGTCTGAATGGCGACCTCCTCGGGCTGGTGCTGGTAGACGAACCCGCCCACCTGCGCATACTCGCCCTCGGTGTTCTCCCGCACCACCACGAAATCGATATCGCCGCCCTTCACCCCCGCCAGCGGCGATCGAACCCCCGGATAGAGATACGCCGGCCGCACGTTGGGATACTGGTCGAAGGCGCGCCGGATGGGCAGCAGCAGCCCGTTGAGCGTGGTGTGGTCGGGAATTTCCGGATGCCCCACGGCGCCCAGCAGGATGGCGTCGCAAGGTTGTAGCAGGTCGATGGCCCCGGCCGGCATCATGCGCCCCCATCGGAAAAAGTGCTCCGCGCCCCATTCGAAATCCTGAAACGCGAAGGTGACGTCGTGTTTCCTGGCAATCTTCTCCAGCACGCGCCTGGTCTGGGGAACGACTTCGGTCCCGACGCCGTCGCCGGCGATCACTGCGATGGTGAATGTCTTCATGGCCTCGACAGACAATTTTAGCGCCCTATACTGTAAGGAGCATGGACGAGCCGACGGAACCGCCGACGGAAGTGACGGAATCGCCTTACGATAGCAGCGGTGTGGATGTAACGCTCATCCGCTGGATGCTGGACATGACTCCGGCCGAACGCCTCCAGGTTCTGCAGTCGTTCGTCGATGCCACATGGAAAGCTCGAGGCTTGGATGACGAAACCTGATTTCGTTTGCCTGCTCCGAACCCTCGTGGAACACCGCGTGGACTTCCTCGTCGTGGGAGGAGTCGGCGCTATCCTTCAGGGCGCCACTCTGAGCACGTTCGATTTGGACATCGTGCATTCCACCGACCCGGCCAACATCGCGCGCCTGCTGGCCGCTTTGGGGAACCTGGACGCCTGCTATCGGGCACAACCCGAGAAACGCCCGAGCCAAACGGATCTCTCCTCTCCCGGACATCAGCTTCTCATGACGCGCTTCGGCCCCTTGGACGTCCTCGGCTCGATCGGCAAGGGCCGCAGCTACCAGGATCTTCTGCCACATACCGCGGAGATGACGATAGCAGAAGGTATCCGCATACGCGTGCTGAATCTGGAAACCCAGATCGCCGTAAAAGAGGAAATCGGTCAGGAAAAGGACCTGGCCGCCCTGCCGTTCCTCCGCCACGCACTCGAAGAATCGCGCCGGAAGCGCGGCCCGGAATAAAAAAAAGCCCGATCTTGCGATCGGGCTTCTATTTATAATCCGGGCAACTTCCTACTCTCCCACACACTTGCGCGTGCAGTACCATCGGGGCTGAGAGGCTTAACTGCCGTGTTCGGGATGGGAACGGGTGGGTCCCTCTCGCTATGGTCACCCAGAAACTGGCGACATGAGCCATCGCTGGCTCTTTGACTGAATATTGACGGGCGCGTTTGGAAAGTAGCGCCACACCGTTGTGTGCGCAGTAAATTTTATGGTCAAGCCGAACGGGCGATTAGTAACGGTAAGCTCAACCGGTTACCCGGCTTCCACATCCGTCCTATCAAACAGGTAGTCTTCCTGTGCCCTTATTAGCTTACGCTTGGGAGATCTCATCTTGGGGAAGGTTTCACGCTTATATGCATTCAGCGTTTATCCTGACCGAACTTCGCTACCCAGCTATGCCCCTGGCGGGACAACTGGATCACAAGAGGTTCGTCCACTCCGGTCCTCTCGTACTAAGAGCAGGCCCCCTCAAATCTCCTACGCCCACCACAGATAGGGACCGAACTGTCTCGCGACGTTCTGAACCCAGCTCACGTACCGCTTTAATAGGCGAACAGCCTAACCCTTGGGAGCTTCTGCACCCCCAGGATGCGATGAGCCGACATCGAGGTGCCAAACCGGAGCGTCGATATGAACTCTTGACTCCGATCAGCCTGTTATCCCCGGCGTACCTTTTATCCGTTGAGCGATGGCCCTTCCATACAGAACCACCGGATCACTAAGGCCTGCTTTCGCATCTGCTCGACTTGTTGGTCTCG
>JBAWDI010000744.1:0-6115 GCA_049590695.1 Bryobacteraceae bacterium | reverse complement strand
GCCTGGCTTGGCGGCCTTGAAATCGTAAGTGTCGCGATTGACGCCGTTGGGGCCGAAGACCCCGACGCTTCCGCCATACTTCTTGAGCAGCACTCCCCATTTGACCACTCGGGCCACTTGTTCCTTCCTCTGTGCGGGGTCATCCACATTCATACGGAGGTGGAGGTAGGTGGAGGGAAGCGGCAAGTTGTTCTCGGTGAGAATCCGGCCCAGGCCGCCTTTGGCCTCCCAGGCTTCCAGCGTCTCGCCCAGGGACTCGTAGCCGAGGTAGCCCAGTTTGGCGGTGTCGATGATGCCCGGTTCGGCGGCGGCCGGCGTGGAACCCCAGGTAATGCTGGTGTGGCCGATCTTGAGCCGTCGCGTGGGGGCCGCGTGGGCGAGCGGCGCTGCCAGACACGCGAGGCCCAGCGTTTTGATCGCGCTTCGGCGGTCGATTGCATGTTGCATGGCGTTTGTACCTCCCTCGGAATCACTTTACCGGCTGTCCGAAAACTTCCACTTCGATGTAATGATTGGTTGCGGTCTTGTCGCTGCCATTGCTGATCAGGCGCACGTAGCGCGCTTCGACGCCCTTGGCATCGATGAGTTTGCCTTCGGCGGTTTCCACGTAGCGCAGGTCCTTGCCGATGCCCTGCCCGGCGGCGTTGGTTCTATCGTTATTGAAGAGGGTGCGCACGTTCGCGATGAAATCCGGATCGTCGGCCACTTGGACCACGACGTCGGCGTAGGCTCTGGCTTCCTTCAGATAGTGCCAGACCAGGATGGCGTAGATGGTGCACTTGGATTCGAGGTCGATGGTCACGCTTTGCACGCCTTCCTTCAATTGGACGAAGGTGCCGTCGGTGCCGGCCTTGTTGCCGTCGGTAATCATTTCGAGGGTGCCGAGGACGGGATCGGAATCGCTGCTTGAAACGTCCTTTCCGCGGGCGACGTTGGTCGTGCCGACGGGGGCCAGGAAGGGCGGCCTCAAGCGGCCCGACGGCTTTTCCAGGTCGGGCACGTTGGGAGGTTCGGGGGTGCCCTCGAACAATGGCTTGGGCAGGACGATGGGCAACGGCGCCATCTTCGGTACCTGGGCTGCGGCGGTGAGGACGAAGATCAAGGATAGAAGTTTCACAATTCAGGCTACTCTTATATTAAGGATACAAATGAATCGGGCCTTCGCGCCATGCCTGGCGATTTTCGCCGCCGCGCTGGCGTTTCGTATCCCCGACCTGGCGGACCGGCCAATGCACGCCGACGAGGCGGTGCTGGCCGACAAGTTCGGCGGATTGCTCGAGACCGGCTCCTTCACTTACGATCCGCAGGACTACCACGGACCCGCGCTGGCCTGGCTGACGCTGGCGCCCGCCTGGCTCAGCGGCGCGCATCGCTATGCGGACCTCACCGAAACCATGCTGCGGATTGTGCCGGCGCTGTGCGGTGTGCTGCTGGTGATGATGCCGCTGCTGTTGTGGGAGGGCTTGGGGCGATGGGGTGCGGTGGCGGCGGCAGGGCTGACGGCAATTTCGCCGGCCATGGTCTACTACAGCCGGTACTACATTCCGGAGATGCTGCTGACCACGCTCACGTGCGGCGTGATCGTCTGCGGGTACCGATACGCACGCGCAGGCAAGGCCGCCTGGGCAATCGCGGCGGGCGCCTGCGCGGGGCTTATGTTCATCACCAAGGAGACTGCGGGAATCGCGATTGCCTGCATGTTGCTGGCGCTGGCCGCGACGGTCCGGCGCAAGCCGCGTCTGACCTGGCCGGTGGTAGCGGCTGCCGCCATCGCCATCCTGATTCCCGTTGCGGCGCTGGGATTCACGGATGGCTGGCGCGCGCTGATGAGCTACTGGCAACGGGGGATTCACGGTTCGATGCACCGGCATGCGTGGGATTACTACCTGGTTTTGCTCGTTCGGAATGAGGGCGTAATTATCGCGGCGGCAGTGATAGGGGCGACGAGAAGAGGCGCGGGGCTGCTGAGGTTTCTGGCCGTGTATGCGTGCGCCATGATGGTGGTGTACTCGCTGATTCCGTATAAAACGCCGTGGTGCGTGCTGGGGGCGCTCGACGCGATGGTTCTTTTGGCCGGCGCCGGTCTGGTCGCATTGGCGGAATGGTTGCCGCGACCTGCCTGGGTGGCCATCGCAATTCTACTCGCCGTGGTGGGATTTCAGGCGTGGAGAGCGTCCTTTCCCCTGTCTTCCGACCCGCGGAATCCGTATGCCTACGCGCACACCGGCCGGGATGTCTCCGCCATACGGGATCGCCTGGAGGCACTCGGGCGCGGCATGTCGGTACAGGTGGTCAGCAGCCAGAACCTGTGGCCGCTTCCGTGGTATCTGCGGGCGTTCCCGCACGTGGAATGGTGGCGGAGTTTGGGACCGGGCTATCGGCCCGCCGATGTGATCCTGGTGACGCCGGAGATGGAGCCGGCCCTGGTTCAGGAGCTCTACGAAGCGCCGCCGCCGGGAAGCCGGGAATTGTACCGATCCATGTTCGACCGGTACATGGAACTGCGGCCGCAGGTTGAATTGCGAGGTTACATTCGGGCAAGCTTGATTGTGTACTAGTGGGCAAACCGGGTACAGCCATCCAATTCCAAAAGGCGGAATTGGTGGCAGTCCCCGCTTTGCAGTGGAAGGAGGCATTGTGAAGCTACAAGGTAAAGTGGCCCTCATCACGGGCGCCAGCCGGGGCATTGGCCGCGGCATCGCGGAGGTGTTCGCCGAAGAAGGCGCCGACGTCGCGGTAAACTACGTGGCCAGCGCGCAGGCGGCCGAAGAGGTCGCGGCGTGGATCCGCGGCCAGGGGCGGCGAGCCGTAACGGTGAAGGCCGACGTGGCGAAGCGGGCCGAAGTGGAGGCGATGTTCGACCGGGTGTGGAAGGAACTGGGGCCGATCGACATCCTGGTCAACAACGCGGGCATCGAGACCATCGTGCCGTTTCTCGATCTGACGGACGAACAGTGGACGCGGCTGGTGGACGTGAACCTGCGGGGCGAGTGGCTGTGTTCCCAGGTGTTCTGCCGGCGCACGGTGGCGGAGGGCCGCAAAGGAAACATCGTGAACATCGGCTCGGTTCAGGCCGGAAAGGTGCTTCCGGGACGCACGCACTATGCGCCCACCAAGCTGGGGCTTGAAGCTCTCACCCGTAACATGTCGGCGGAGATGACGCCATTGGGCATCCGGGTCAACTGCGTCCACCCTGGTTTGATCGACACGGACATGACGGCGTGGGTGATGAAGCGGCCGGACCTTTTGCCGGGAATCCTGGCGCAAATCTCGCTGGGCCGGGCGGGCGCGCCGCGCGAGATCGGGACGGTAGTGGCGTTCTTCGCGTCCGACGAGGCCAGCTATCTTACGGGCCAGTCGATACACGTGGATGGGGGCTGGGTCGGCAAGTGAGCACAAAGCTGATCGACCTCAGCATGGAAGTCTACCAGGGGATGATGACTTACCCCAATGTGACTAAGCCGGTGATCGTCGAGATGGAGAGCCACCGGGAGATGGCCCACAGCGTCGGCACAGACCAGTTCGGCGTCGATGAGATCACCAATCACTGCATGATCGTCACCGGCGATCATGTCGGGACGCATATCGACTCGCGGGGGCACATCAAGCCGGACGCGCCGCGGGCCGAGGGCATCCCCATCGAACTCTGCTATGGCGATGGCGTGGTGCTCGACCTGACTCATAAAGGGCCTGGCGAGGAGATCACCCCCGCCGACATCGAGGAGGCCGAGCGGAAGCTGGGCGGTTACCGGATCAAGCCGCTGGACATCGTCCTGCTGCGGACCGATGCGGCGAAGCTACGGTTTGACAAGAGATATCTCACCGATCATCCCGGAATGACGAAGGAGGCGGTTCACTTACTGCTGGACCGCGGGGTGAAGGTCATGGGCATCGACGCCATCGGCTTCGACCCGCCGGTGGCCAGGATGTTCGAGCGCCGGAAATTCTGGGAAGCTCACCGGGTGATGCGCGAGCGGGAGTATTATCACCTGGAGAACCTGTGTAACCTCGACGAGATCCCGCCTCCGTATCACTCCTTCACCGTCAGTGTGCTGCCGGTGAAGTGGCGTGGCGCTTCCGCGGCGCCGGTGCGGGCGGTGGCGATAATGAAAGGGTAAGGAGCGAAATGGGATTATCCGAGCAGTTACTTCGGCTGGACGGCAAAGTGGCGTTAGTCACGGGCGGATTCGGCGGGATTGGCGCGGCGGTCAGCCGCGGGCTCGGCGCCATGGGCGCGAAAGTGGCGGTCACCGGGAACGACGCGGAGCTGGCGGCGGCCTTCGCCGGGGAGCTCAAGGGCCAAGGCTGCGACTCCTATGCCACGGCCTTCGATGTGATTTCCGTGCACGATACCGGGCGCATGGTGGACGAGGTGGCGAACCACTTTGGGCGGCTGGACATCTTTGTGAACTGCGTGGGGCTGAACCGCGAAGAGAAGGCCGAAGAAGTCACCGAGGGACAATTCGATTTCGTTCTGGACGTGAACCTCAAAGGGGCGATGTTCCAGGCTCAGGCGGCCGCGCGGCACATGATCCGGCAGGGCGCGGGCGGGAAGCAGGTGCATATCGGCTCGGTGCGCACTCTGCTGGCCTTGCGCGGGCGCGGGTACGCGGCGTACTGCGCCTCCAAAGGCGGGCTGGCGGCACTGTGCAAGCAGTTGGCGGCCGAGTGGGCGCCGCACAAGATTAACGTGAACGTGGTGGCGCCGACGTTCGTCCGGACTCCACTGGTGGCAGACATGCTCTCCGACGCGACCTTCTACAACAGCCTGGTGGCGCGGATTCCGCTGGGGCGGATTGCCGAGCCGGACGATGTGAGGAACGCGGTGCTGTTCCTGGTCTCGCCGGCGTCGGATTTCATCACCGGGCAGACGATTTACCTCGACGGCGGGATCACCGCCACCCAGTAGCGATTCGCACTGCGAAACGGAGAGGTTTTCGCCGTGGGCCGGATAGATTTGCCATTGTGGCCCGGAACCGCTTACAATTCAAACACTTCCCGCGAAATCAGACATTGGGATGCGTTTCACGGGTTGTAACCGAATCAGGTTTGAAAATACCGCTTGCCCGATTATGCACTATGCACCAAAATATCACGAGGTGTGTTAGGGGCCGGAACATCCGTCCAAGAAGGAGCAGCGACAATGAGGAATGTGAGACGTGTAATCGGGGCGATCATCGCGATTGCCGCCCTATCGATCTGCGCTTTTGCGCAGAACAGTGGTTCATTCACCGGGACGATCAAGGATTCCGTAGGCGGGGTGATCCCCGGAGCGGCGGTGACGGTGTTCGAACAAGCTACGGCTCTTCGCCAGGTGACGACCACCAACGCGGAAGGAAACTTTGTTTTCCCCCAGCTTCCCGCGGGGACCTACACCATCACGGCAGAAGCCAAGGGATTCAAGAAGAGCGAGAACACAGGCATCGTTTTGTCGGTGGCCACCAGGGTCAGCCTGGGCGATATCGTTCTTGAGGTAGGCAGCATCACCGATACCATCACGGTCGAAGCCAACCCCGGAACCATCCAGATTCAGGCGGACTCGGGCGAGCGTTCCGACGTCCTGACCAACCGGGACATTCGGGAGATCGCGCTCAACGGCCAAAACATCATCGACATGATGAAGTTCATTCCCGGCGTCAACGTGAGTGCCCTGGTGGCCAACGCGGCTTCCACGGTGACCAACATCACGGGCAGTTTCCAGGTCAACGGCACGCGCAGCCTGGAGCACGAATACACGCTGGACGGGATCACGAACTTGAACCTGGGCAACAACACCGGGGCGCTGGTGTCGGTGAACCCCGACGCGCTCGAAGAGGTCAAGGTTCTGACATCGAACTACCAGGCCGAGTATGGCCGGTCGGGCGGAGGCGTGATCGCGCTCACGACGCGCGGGGGCACCAACGAGTATCACGGCGGGGCCCGCTACTTCCGCCGCCACGACAGTATGAACGCCAACTCCTACTTCAACGACCTGCGCGGCGGCCAGGGGACGTACTCGCGCCCTCTCTACCGCTACAATTTCTACGGATGGGATTTCGGAGGCCCGGTCTATATTCCGCACGTGGTGAACGGAAAGAACAAGCTGTTCTTCTTCATGAGCCAGGAATACTACAGC
>JBAWDI010000743.1:0-2886 GCA_049590695.1 Bryobacteraceae bacterium | reverse complement strand
GCTCCAGGCGGCGGGCATGCGGCGGCATGGCGAGATCCGCGATTTCCGCCCCGGCGCCATCCGGCGCGCGCTCGCCGTGCTGGCCCGCAACCGGTTCGTCATCGCCGCGGTGGCGGCCATGGCGGTTTCCTTCTTCGCCTACCTGGGGCTGCTGACCATCGCCGATCTCAGCTTTGCCGTCCCCGCCACGGCCGTCACCTACGTGTTCGAAACCCTGCTGGCCAAGTATGTTCTGAAAGAGCACGTGAATTGGCTGCGCTGGGCGGGCGCCTCGCTGGTAATCTGTGGAGTGGTGTTGGTGTCGTTGTGATCTGGCTGGCTATTCCGGCGGTGGCCGCCGCGGCGTATTACCTTCTCGCCATTGTGGCGGCGGCGCGGTGGGGCAGGTCCGCGGCCTGCCCTGTCTCGCCAAGCCAGCCACTCTCCATCCTCAAGCCCGTGCACGGCCGCGACCCGCGCTTTTACGAGGCCATCTTCTCGCATGGGGCGCAGGACTATCCCGAGTTTGAGATTCTCTTCGGCCTCAGCGATCCGCGCGACCCGGCGCTCCAGGATATCGCGCGGTTGAAACGCGAGTTTCCCGGGCGGCGCATTGAGGTAGTGGTGGCGGAGACCAACGCTCCCAACGCCAAGGTGGGAGTGCTGGCGGAGCTGGCCCAGCGCGCGCGGTATCCACTGCTGCTGGTGAACGACAGCGACATCGTGGCGCCGCCGGGATACCTGCGCGCGGTGACCGCGCCGCTGGCGGATCCGAAAGTCGGGCTGGTGACGTGCCTCTATCGCGGCATAGCGGATTCGTGGGCGGCGCGGTCGGAGGCGCTGGGAATCTCCACCGAGTTCGCGCCCAGCGTGCTGGTGGCGCGCCTCCTGGGCCAGGCCGAGTTCGCGCTTGGTTCCACCATGGTGTTTCGCGCCGGGACCTTGCGCCAACTGGGCGGCTTTGAGGCCATCGCCGATTACCTGGCCGACGATTACCAGCTCGGGCGGCGCATCAGCCGGCTGGGCTATCGCATCGAGTTCGCGCCCGTGGTGGTGGAGACGGACCTGGGCGGGGAATCCTGGGCCGAGACCTGGCGGCACCAGTTGCGGTGGTCGCGCACCATCCGGGTTTCGCGCCCGGCGGGCTACTTCGGGTACGTGGTGACGCACGCCACGTTCTGGGCCCTGGTGGCCCTGGCCGCCGGCGAGTGGTGGGCCGCAGCGCTGGCGCTGGGCCTGCGCATGGTGGCCGGGATGGTGGTGGGCGTGGGCGTTCTTCACGACCGTCGGACAGCGAAAGATTTCTGGCTGATGCCGCTGCGCGATCTGTTCGGATTTGCGGTCTGGCTGGCAGGGCTTTTCGGCCATACCGTCCAATGGCGGGATCGCGTGTTGCGTTTGCATCCGGACGGCCGAATCCACGCGGAAGAGCGCAACCCGGAGCCAATTTATCACCATTGACGCCGCCTAGCGCCAGCCGTTAGCCTGCAAATTCGCGGAGGTTATCTTGATTCTCTTACTCTTTGGCCCGCCCGGATGTGGCAAGGGCACGCAGGCCGTCTTCCTGGCCGAGCGCTTTCACATTCCGGCCATTTCCACGGGCGAAATGTTCCGCGCCGAGCGCCAGGCCGGCACCGAGTTGGGCAAACTGGCATCTTCCATCATGGCTGCGGGCGGCCTGGTGGGCGACGAGATTGTGAACGCCATCGTGGCCAGCCGCATTTCAAAGCCGGATTGCGCCGGCGGGTTTCTGTTGGATGGCTACCCCCGCACCGTGCCGCAGGCCATCGAGTTTTCTGCCCTGCTTCAGCAGCGAGGCCTGCCTACTCCCATCGTGATTCACCTGGATGTGCCCGACGACTTACTGGTGGCGCGGCTGACCGCGCGCCGCCAGTGCCCCCACTGCAAGCGCATTTACAACCTGCTGTCGCAACCGCCCAAAGTGGCCGGCCGATGCGATGACGACGGCGCCGCCCTGATCGCGCGCGAAGACGATCAAGAGGCGGTGATCCGCCAGCGGCTGCGCGCGTATCACGAGCTGACCGGCCCGATCCTCAAGTGGTACGGCGCCTCCGCGGTCCGTAGCGTGGATGGCGGAATGCCGCCGGACCAGGTGGCGCGGGCCATCGCGCAGGTGGTGGAAGCGGTCGAGAGGTAAGCGCGGCGCGGGCGCCCGCACACGATCTCGGAGAGCATCTGATCGACATCGGCGGTCGGCGCGTTCAGGGATGCCAGGCGCGCCACGGGATCGGACCACCCGGCCGCCGATAACCGGACGGGGCAGAACCTTCAGAAGACGATCCTCACACCGGCGAACGTCCAGGCCTCCATGTTTTTGGAAGCTGTTCGTGATCGGGGACCCGGGCGGTCCCCAAGGCAAGCTGGACGGCAAAGTCGACGCGGAGCCGCTAACTAACTGAAAATAAACGCGTATACTTCTTCGTCCGCGCACCGTACTAGAACTAACCACACACCTAAAGCGACATCCACTCTCTTTCTCTCTTCGTTTTTCTCTTGCTTTCTCTCTTTCGATTGTGTAGTATGGGATCAGGTGAAAACAACCATGAACATCGAAACGGAATTGAGATCGGATAGCAGGATTGAGCGTTTGAAGAAGAACCCGAACTGGTCGAGCGCTGCCGAAGCGGCGATTCAGTATCTGATCAATGGGACAGAATGCCCAATTGCGTCGTGGAAGAAATCATCCACATGGGCGCAGGTGGTCATGGTCCACAAGGAGATCAAAGCACGACTCGCCAAGTAGCTGACCGCAACCAATCGACCCTCGGGGGTCACCTCAAAACCGGCCAGTCGGGGTCACTTCAAAACCGGCCAGTTGAGCGCATCCAGGACAGTTACATTTTTACCTCATCGGTGATCGGTCTGGCAAGCTTTTTTCCATCTGAA
>JBAWDI010000742.1:0-3497 GCA_049590695.1 Bryobacteraceae bacterium | reverse complement strand
GGCTCCGGCGCCGCCTGTCGCGCCGCAACCGTCGGCGGCACCGCGCCCGGCCGTAGCACCGATGGCGCCCTTTGGCGTGTCTACCCCCGACTGGTTCAACGATCGGGTGGGAGAGAGCATGGCCTATGCCCAAGCCGCGAGTCATTATGGCCAGATGGCGGCTCAGTATGCCCAGGCCGCAGGTCAGTATGGTAAGCTGAGCCCCACCCTCAACGACGAATACTACGAAAATGGCCAGCGCTTGCTCGACGGCGGCCACTGGGACCAGGCGCTGGAGGCTTTCAGCACGGTGACCCCGCACGGCGGTTCGCGAGCGGATGGCGCCCTCTACTGGAAGGCCTACACGCTCAACAAGCTGGGGCGGCGCGACGAAGCCATGGCGGCTATCGCCGAGCTGCGCAAATCCTACGCCACCAGCCGCTGGCTGGACGATGCCAAAGCGCTCGAGGTCGAGATCAAGCAGGCCGCCGGCCAGAAGGTGTCGCCCGAAAGCGAATCGGACGAAGATCTCAAGCTGATGGCCATCAACGGCCTCATGCAGTCGGATTCCGAGCGCGCCATTCCGCTGCTTGAGAACCTGCTGAAGGGCGCGCAATCGCCCAAGTTGAAGGAGCGCGCACTGTTTGTGCTGGCGCAGAGCAGCGTGCCCCGAGCGCAGCAACTGCTGGAACAGGTGGCTCGGGGCGGAGGCAATCCCGACCTCCAGGTAAAGGCCATCACCTATTTGGGCGTGGCCCGGCGGAAGCAAGTCGCCGGCAACGCGCAGCTTCTCCCCGAGATCTATGCATCCACCAACGACGCCAACGTGAAGCGCGCCATTTTGAACGCGTACATGGCCAACCGCGACACCGAACACCTGTTGCAGGTGGCGAAGACCGAGAAGACGCCCGAGCTTCGGCTCGCCGCCATTCGCTTTGTAGGTGGGGTGCCCTCTGGGCCCGGCGGCGCCGGCGATGCGCTGGTGCCCATCTACGCTTCCGACCAGGACCGGCAGGTGAAGCAGGCTATCGTCGAGACGCTATTCGCTCGCGGCAATGCCAAGTCACTGGTGGACCTGGCGCGAAACGAAAAAGATCCGGAGATGAAGAAGATCATCGTCCGGTTTCTCTCCACCATGAAGGGCAAGGAAGCCACCGACTACCTGATGGAGATTCTCAAATGACGCGCGCGCTCTGGCTGATGGCGGCCGCACTGGCGCTGGCGGCGCAACCGAAGCTGCTCATCAACGCCAAGGTGGATACGCGTTCGGCCGCCGCCGGACTGGAGCGCGAATTCCGGGCGATGCTCGCCACCCAGCCGCAGCCGGCATGGATCGGATACACCGTGCCGGCCGTCGGCGGCGTTCAACTTGGGTGCGAGCTGGTCAGCGGCGTCATACACCTGGAGCCGCCCGACCACGCCGTCGTCCTGTACCGCGTGGAGGCGAACGCGGTCACCCGCATCCGCGCGCTTTCGCCGGATTGCGAAATCGACGCCGGCGGCGTTCCGGTGCACTGGATCGCGGACGTTCAGCCCGCCGAAAGCGTCGAGGTTCTGAAGAAGTTCATTAGAAGCGACCCCGGTCAGGCGGTGCGAGCTCGCGGCGCCATCTCCGCCCTGGTGGTGAGCACGGAGGGCATTCAGGTGCTGATTGAATTGGCCAAGACCACGCAAAACGCCGAGGTGCGGAAGCAGGCAATGAGTTCGCTAGGCCGGTCCCGCGACCCGCGTGCGCTGGCGTTTTTCGAGGACGTGCTGAAGCGGTGATGGTCACTGGCTGAAGTTTGCAGCCGCAGCTTGTGCGAGCAATGTTGACGGGCTAGGATTGTAGAGTACGGGGTCCGGATAGTATCTATGCGATGGATCGCGGTATTAGCGATGGCTTGCGCGAGTATCGCCTGCGCGCAGACCTCCTTCGAGGTGGCCTCGGTGAAACCGGCTCGGGAGAAGCAGACCGGCTGCAGCGGAGGACCGGGCACGACAGACCCCGGCCTGTGGCGCTGCGGCAATGTCAGCCTGGCGAACCTCATCTCCCTGGCATACGATCTGCTGCCGTACCAGTTCCAACCTCTGAATTGGATGTTCGACAGCCGGTACGACGTCGTGGCCCGAGTGGGCTGGGGGACCACGAAGGAACAGTTTCGGCAGATGCAGCAGGATCTGCTCGTCAGACGATTTCATCTCCAGTTCCACTACCAGGCGAAGGAGATGCCGGTATCCGAACTGACGGTGGTGAAGCGCGGCCTGCTGAAAGAACCGGCCGCGCCGCCGCCGGAGCAGCGGGATTTTGTGCCGGGTCCCATGAGTTCTCTCGATGGAAGCATGCACTGGAACATCACCAACGTCTCCATGGAGGAGATTACGCCAATCTTCGCACTCGAACTGGGCGGGCCGGTGAGAGACGCCACTGGACTCAAAGGGCGCTACGACCTGTCACTCTCCTGGTATCGGGAAATACCGCCCGAACAAAAGGCCCGACTGGAGGCGATGGGTGAAACCGTGACAACCGGGGGCGAAGGAGGTCCGACGTTCCGGCGGGCGGTGCAGGATCAACTCGGACTCAAGCTGGAAGTGAAGAAGGGGATGGTCCCGGTGATGCTAATTGACCACGCGGACACGGTCCCAGTGGCGAACTGAGGCCGCCGATTCCCAGTAAAATCCTGTGATAGGTGTGGCCGTGGGGCACTACGCCGGGCAAAGCACGTGCTAAAGCGCCTCGCCGGTTTAATCCGTTGGTTTAACCCGCGAGATCGGGCCGCCGATGAATCAGAGCGCCCGCACCAGGGGATGCGAAACACGGGCTTTGACCACAAACTTCTTGTCGGCAGTCACCAGGGGCGCGCCTAGCCGCTCCGCAAGCGCCAGATAGAGACAGTCATCGAAGGGGCGGCTCAGCTCCATCGCAAGTTCTAGTGCGGTTACCAGGTCTGCCTCCTCCGCAACCAAACCGATTACGCCGTCCCGCAGGGTCTGAAGCCACAAGCCCATAGCAGTCTCGGCATCGCGCGGTTCAATCTCGCGAAAGCGCGCTCTTCGCGCCAACGCGGCAGCTACTTCGGTGCGGATCAGAGAGGGCGCCACCAGCCTCTCCTCGCTCGCGAGCAACTCCTGCGCAGCGGCATCGCCGGGCTCCGGCAGCAGCCACTTGACTGCGACGCTGGCATCGACGACGATCATCCGCGTGCCTGGCGGTCCGCGCGAATGCCGCCGGTGCTATCGGCGAGCGTGCCGTATTTTCGGCGCAGCATTTTCCGAAACGCCGCCATCTCGGCGATGCGGTCCTGCTTCGGCTGGCTGGCGGCTTCTGTCAGAAGGCTCCGAAGTTCCTCCTCCAGGCTGCGCCCCTGGTGCGCCGCTCGATCCTTGAAGGCGACTACCACCCACTCCGGGAGTTTCCGGATCTTGACGTCGGCCATAGCCCTATTGTGACCCCATGCCACCATGGGGTCAAGTGCGAGCAGTGCGAGCGCCTTCCTTGTTCCCTACTCCCCCTCTTCGAGCGGCCCCACCTTGAGCAC
>JBAWDI010000741.1:0-5887 GCA_049590695.1 Bryobacteraceae bacterium | reverse complement strand
TAGCGCCCATGAACGGCCATGCCTTCGCGAAACGCAGTGACCTTTTCCGGGAACCGCACGCGCGCCTCCGCCGACAGGCGCTTGAGCCACAGTTCGAGCGTGCCGCGAGTCGCCGCGAAGAGCCGGTGCCATTCCTCACCCGTCAACTTGCGGGTCAAAGCGGGGGGCGAGAGCCGGGCGGCGTGGAGAATCTCGTCCGAGTACGCGTTCCCGACGCCGCTGACGATGCGGGGATCCGTCAATGCCCGCTTCAGAGTCCGGTTCTCGCGGATCAGCGCGGCGCGGAAGCACGCCAGATCGGCCGTGAGAACGTCTATGCCTCCCGGGTCCATGGCGAGCAGGCCGGGCTCGCCCGCCACCACGTGGAGCGATGCCCTCCGCTTGGTGCCAGCCTCTGTGAGCGTGAGTGAGCCCGGCGGGAAATCGAAAGCCGCCAGATTCTGGCGCCCCCTCAGGGCCGCGTGGGCAGGCTTCCAATGCAGGCGGCCGGCGATCATCAGGTGCAGCACCAGCCAGAGGTCGCCATCCAGGCCAATGGCGATGCGCTTTCCCACTCGCCGCAGTTCGCGCACAGTTCTTCCCGTGGCTTCCGAGAGGGCTGGCGTGGTGGTTCGAAGCAGAAACGGGCTGGCCAGCCGGACGCGTTCGAGCGGCAGCCCCATCACGCGTGGTTCCAGCGCTCTGATGTAAGCCGCGATATCCGGCAGTTCCGGCATACTCCCCAGCTTGCATGGCCCCGCCCGGTTTCGCAAGACCCGTGGGAAGGCCGTAGGAAGGGGAAGGTGCCGAACCTTCCCCGGCTCCGAGTTCGCGTCAAGGACTGCTGCGCCACGGCCGCGCTGACGAGGACTCCGAAACCTCGGTCACATCTCCGGTGGGCGCGCCATTGCCGAACCGAAGCCGACTTGCGGTCCTAATCCAACTAAGGCAATTTCAACGAGTCAGCCACTTTTCGTCCTTGTGAAAAGTTAGCACTCTGGCCGATGATTTGCTGAACGGCATCTCTCACGAGCATCCGACCTCGCCGGCTAAGATACCCACGGCACAACAGCTAACAAAATCATTTTTGGCCGATGACATCGTGAAGCGCGCCAACGACGGGGGTTTGAGGTTCAATTTTCGCTTTGGCTAGTTCTTGCTCCACTCTTTGAAAGGCGTCTTCATTGTCGACCTGGCACACCTTGCTGTAATCACGGAGCGTCTCTAACAGAATCGTGTTGCCGACTCCAAGGGCAATACCAACGTGAGCCATCGTTGGGGGGGGTTGCACATCGAAGCTTCTGCCGTTGATCATCATCCCCAAGCCCATAGGGTCAGGGCCTTGCAACGCCGAAGCGTATCCATAAAACAGCGAGTACATATCTGCTAGGCCTGCGCGCTCGGCCATTTCGGACATGGAATGCCTGCACCACCTGTCGCGTACCCTTCCGTTCCAACTCCGAAATCGTCTCTTGACCCGCGCGAACTCCCGCTCGACTTCAGATATTTTCGACTCGGGAAAAGACGCATAAAGATCAGGCTGTCGCGATTTGTAGACCTGCTGGCGCCTCCATCGCGCGACAGCGTCGAAATCAAGAAAGTCCTGCAATTCCACTGGATGCTTAACCAAATACTTGACTGCGATCTGCGACTCGAACATGGCGCGAACGAGCTTGACCGCGTCCGCTCCATGCCCGTTCTCACAAAGTAGGACAACTGCGGAATTCGAGTTTGTCAGAGAGGCCACAAAATACCGGAGCGTCTGTTGGAACGAATCCTGCGGAGGGATGGGTAGCAGCGATGCCGCGATTCCGCCTAGCCGCGCTGCCGCTGAAAACAGATCAGAGTATTCGTTTCTAACCCGCTCTTGAAAGCTTTCCATAATCTCAACCTTTGTAAGAGCATCGGCTAGCCGATGTACCAGGTTCTCCGGATCTGGTGGCCGATTGCATTCGGACGACCGCTCCTCTGCAGCGGCACTTAGCTCGGCCGCCCTCTGCCGATACAATCCCGAAAAATCGGGGCGTCCCCAAACCTCATAGATGCGCCCGATATTGTAGTACGCTGCCCAGAGCTCATGAGGATTATCACTAGCATCAATGATTTGCTCAAAGATCTGCAGCGCCTCCGCTTGTCGGTCGAGGAGGGCGAGTGTGAGACCAAGGTTGCCCAATGCGGGGATGTCGCCCGGGTTATAGGCGAGGCAAGTACGGAACTGGGTTACTGCCTCAGTGTAGCGTTCAAGGCCGAGAAGGGCGTTGCCAAGGTACTTGGACGCGAGAGCACTGCGCGGCCTCTTGTCCAGGATGAACGCAATGTGAGGCAGCACCTCGTCGTACTCGCACCTCGAAAGGAGTGTCTCGACGGCTGCGAATCTGGACAGGATGCGCGGATACTTGGTCGATTGGTCGAGGTTATCGCCACTAAAGTTCAGGTTCGAATCGACAAAGGCGGCCGCGAATTGCTCGCTGGTCTCTGGAATACCGTCCCTCAGGACAGTTTCCAGCCATTGTCTGATGCGATCTGTCGAAATGATGAATCCTAGTTTTCCTTCCGCGGCGGCAACGATAAAGCTAGGGATGCCCAGGAACGTATTCAAGTCGTCGAGAGCGGCCCCACCAGAGTTGCCTGGGTTGATCTCGGCATCGGTCTTGATGTTGCCGCCTTCGTCAAAACCACTCACGATACCGCGGGTAACCGTGATCGTACCGCCACCAAGAGGTGGGTAACCAAGCACTCGGACATGGCGCTCGATCAACGATTCACTTGCGGGGGGTGCGCCAAGGAGATCGACAAACTGCGCTGGTGGCGTACCTAAGATTCTGAGCACCGCAAGATCATAAGTCTCGTTGCGGATCACCAACTCGGCGGGTCCTGCCTCGGAGGCAGGGCGATCGACTGTCTGTATAGTCTCGACCACAATGTCGCCGAATGCCGTTCCGAAGCTGGCGTCTTCGATGACGTGATTGTTGGTGATTACCAGCCCCGCCGGGCTGATGATAACGCCCGACCCGAGGCTACTGCCGCCACCCAGACTAGAGGTGTTCGTCAGCCGTACCACAGCCTTATAGAGATCACTGTTCATTGCCGAAAATAGCGAGCGCTCCCGAGCCCCGTCGTGCCGAAGGCCCAGATCGAGCGACCCTTCGCCAGCGTTGCCGGCCCGACTTCCTCATTGTCGTGAAAGCAGAACGTTAAGTTTCGTCACCCGGCCTTTTGCAACTTCCTATGAGAGCCGACCTGCTTCTTTAATGTCCACCCCAATCTGGCCAGCGCCGCGTAGACGCGCCTGGCTTTTGTGGATCTCCAGGTACTTACGCCGCAAACAGGACCCGCAGGGGTTGTGGTAGTTCCTCGCCGCTCTCCATCATGTCGGCGAGCACCTGAAGGGCGATCGCCTTCGCCTTCCGGAGAGCGGATTCCTGTGTGTCGCCGTAGGCCATCACGCCTGGTAGTTCGGGAACAGAGGCCAGGAATCTCCCATCCTCTTCGCGGCCGATCGCAATCCGCAGAGGTCGGATCTCAACCATAGGCACCTACGGTGATTCTAACGGAAACCGAGCCGGCTGGCACCATGTCCCGGCACCCGGGAGCACCCGAGGCGAGCACTATCGAGAATTGTCCCCGCAAACGCGCCTGGCCCCCCGAATCTGATCGCGGCCCGGCTCACCGCGGCGGCCCTCCTGTTTTAAGATGGTCGCAAATGGCTCAAAAGATCAGCAGCGGCAGCCGGCATGGCAATCCGCCAGTGGTCCTCCCGGGGCTGGGGGTGGCCGTCGGGTTTCGACCTGAGTATCTGGATTTCGAGCGCGGCATTCATGTCGGGAACCTCGAAGAGAACCAACGCATCACGCGTATCCTGAAACTGGCGCTGGAGGGCCGGTACGGGCAACCGTTCGTCACCGAGCGGTGGGGGCGGGGGGTCTATTGGCAGTGGATCGGGTACTTGCCGCGGGCCAATCGCACGGCCAAGCCTGTCTCCAGCGATGTGAGCTTCGGGTGCTCGAAGTTCTTCCTGACGGTGGATACCGGGGAACAGCTCTTTAAGTGCGGGTTGCAGGTGGAACGCGGCTACGTGAAAGCCCCACCCGAGTCTCGCTACTGCCAGTTGCGCGCGGATTGGGACTGGCATCGGCTGATCGAGGCGCTCAAGCCCGGGAGCGCCATGGAACGGGAGTTGGAACGGCTGGTGCGGCACGAAGGGTTCATGCTGCACGCGGGGGGGTGGGAGGAGCATCCTGTCTACTTCGCGCGCGGCGGGTATCCGGGCGTGGTGGAAGTGCGGAAAGTGCTCGAAGCGGCGCCTAAAAGCGGCTGGGCGGGGTTCCAGATCTTTTACCCGATGCGGGAGAGCGAAGTGCGCGGCTCGACGGGGCTGGACCTGGTTGAATCGATGCTGGCGGTGTTCCGCGAAGTGACGCCCGCGATGAACCTTTGCATGCAGATCGAGTTGGCGGAGCGAGGCGCAACAAGCGTCCGGCCGCCGGGTTTATAGGGTTTAAGGAGGATTTTCAAATGAAGAAGCTGCTGGTAGCTGGTTGCGCATTGATGGTGGCCGGCGCGGCGTTTACGGCTGTCCGTGCGGGCGCTCAACCGGCGATCCTGGTCGCCAGTCCGCAATATGTGACGTTCGGAATGGTGGGTCTCGGCACGGGGCAGACAGCCCGGTTGAACGCCTTCTCCCTTCCGGTGGGAGGCCCAATTATTGCGGGCGGATCGTGCCAGGTGACATTCGCCTTCTATAACGAGGCGGGCAAGTCCGTGAAGACCGGCACGGCCACGGTGGCGCAGGGGGCCTCGGTCCATTTCGACATGCAAAGGACGGACATCGACACGACGTCGGGCCTCAGCGAGATTCGCGGCACCGTTCGCGCGGCTTTCGTCAGCTCGTCCGCGGTCGGCACAACGGTCACGCCGGGCACACCGGTATCCGGGGTCTGCTCGGTGCTGCCGACGATGGAGATATTCGATTCGTTGTCCGGACAGACGACGGTGGTGCTGCAACAGACAACGGCTTTGTCCCTGGTGACGCCGCTGTAGGAAGTGCCCGCCGGGTCCGCCAAGGGGGGCGTGCGCGCCATACTGTTTAAGGAGGAACAGCGTGAATACCCTTATTCGGAATGGCACGGTGGTGACGGCGCGCGAGACCAGGGCGGCCGATGTGCGGATCGAAGGCGGCCGCATCACGGAGGTTGGTCCCAAACTGCCGGCGAACCCGGGGGAGCACGCGATCGACGCCAGCGGCATGTACGTGATGCCGGGCGGCATCGACGCCCATACGCACCTGGACATGCCCCTGGGCGACATCGTGTCCACCGACGATTTCGAAACCGGGACGCGCGCGGCGGCATTCGGCGGAACCACCAGCATCGTCGATTTCGCCATACAGGCGCGCGGCACACGGATGCGGGACGCGCTGGATACCTGGTGGAAGAAGGCCGAGGGGCGCGCCACCATCGACTACGGCCTGCACATGATCGTCACCGGCCTGGGCGGCTCGGGCCTGGAGGACATGGACGATATGGTGGGCGAGGGCGTGGCCAGTTTCAAGCTGTTCATGGCCTATCCCAACTCCCTGATGGTGGATGACGCCACCATTTTCAGGGCCCTTTCGCGAACCGCAAGCAACGGCGCGCTCATTTGCATGCACGCCGAAAACGGCGGAGTGATCGACGTGCTCATCGAGAGGGCGCTGGCCGAGGGGAAGACCGCACCCATTTACCACGCGCTCACGCGCCCGCCGCGGGCCGAAGCCGAAGCCGTCGGCCGCGCCATCGCCCTGGCGGAGATCGCGGGCACACCGGTCTACATTGTCCACGTCACTTCGGAAGACGCGCTCAACCAGGTGCGCGAGGCCCGCGACCGTGGCGTTCCGGTATTTGCGGAAACCTGCCCGCAGTACTTGCTG
>JBAWDI010000740.1:0-9478 GCA_049590695.1 Bryobacteraceae bacterium | reverse complement strand
CGACCAACCGTCGCGCACACCCGGGCGGACGCACCCGTGTGCCCGGATTCAACCCCGTCCCCGAGACTGAGGGATTACGCGCAGAACAAAAAAACTCTTGACACAGACCGGCCTTCTCATGGAAGCCCCGAACGTAAGAGAGTGCCCATCTCGCCACGCGCGGTCAGGCTGCCGCCGGGGTGCGGACCGCCGTCGCCGGACACATCTCGGAGATGTCGTCATCGCCGGCTTCCATCTCCGCACGTTTCGGGCACAACCACTGCAGCATGGCGACCGCGAGATTCTCGAAATATGCCGACGTGACAATGCTGGTGTCCGAATCCAACTGGGACCCTTCCACCGTGAATACCAGCGCGGACGCCGTATCCGTTCGCAAAACGTCCTCCACGTAGTCGTGGATCGCCAGTTCCGAGTCGGGACTTGCCGCCGCACCCAGAAAACTCAGGAACGACACAAACCCGAAGGCGAATTCCGGCCTGAGGCGCCGGCGCCGTTGCGCCGGAATGACGGCCACCACGCCGATCGGCGCGTGCAGATCCCCCTCCAGATGCACCATGGCCAAGCCGGCATCCGTCAAGTCATAAACCGTGGTGTGGAAGTCCACGCCGGGGAGCCCGCGCACAGCGCAGTGAAGTCTCCCGTGGAACGTGCCCGGTGCGTTTCTCAACTTCCGCAGAATGGAGCCGGTCCCGCTCGATGCCGGCGCGATTTCGGTGGGCCCGTGCCAAAACCCGCCCTGATCGTTCCATCCGTAGAGATGGATCTCGGCCCCGGTTTCAGTAGCAAACAGACCTGATTCGCTCATAGCACGATTTCTTAGCAATTACTCGTCCATTCAGATCCAGGCCACGATAATCAGACCTAAAACCCTGATTCCAAGCTGCCAGACAGCTTTGACTTCAACAGTTGCCGGGAGGGTGCGTGCAGGATCTGCCATTACGGGTGCAGGTTTTGCCACGGGAGGCAAATCGTCTAAGCTAGTATCTCCCTGGCCTTCCCCACCTCGTCGACGGCGCCGTGGGCGATCAGCAGGAGCTTGTCCATTTGGACGGCTGCTTCACATCGCAGCACCGCGTCTTTCGGAATCCCCAGACCGTAGAGCGCCGCTCCCAGCGCACTCAGGCCGCCGAACACCGCCTGGTTTTCGAGCACCGCCACAATCCAGCCGCCCAGCGGTCCGGCCACCAGGATCGGTCCCGCACCGGGGATGACAAGACACGCCCATCCGGACAAGGACGCCCACATACCGGTCCAAAAAGGTCCGAATTCCCCCCAATACCTGGCTTGTCCACCCGCACCGTAATGGGCGACAACTTGCTCTTCCGCCCGGCGATCCTTCGCCACTACCGAGAGTTTGCTTAGGTCGAAGCCGGACTGGCGGAGCCGTCGAACGCTCTCTTCCACCTGCCGGTGGGAATCGAGGACTGCAACTGTCGCATTCTGTGCTGCAACTGCTGGCTGCATGGAGCTCCGCTCCGGACCATTGCAACTGAACAGCCACCCGAAAAGGCCAGCCGAACAGCTTGGGAGGTTCCAGAGACGTGGACAGAATTGCGACAAGGCGTACACTTTTGCGAGCCAGATGGTATTAAGATATGAAAGTCCCGTTAGCTGAGACGTCCATGAGAATGGCCCTTCGATTTGCGGCCCGGAGTGGTTTCGTATTGGCGCTCGCCATCCTGCTCTTGATAGGAGTGCTCTCCTATCTGAGCAACCGGAGCCTGGTCGAAAACGAGGACGCCATCTTTCGCGGCCAGGAGGTCCAAACCGGGCTCGACGAGCTGCTGGTCGAGGTGGTCGAAGCGGAGAGCGCGGCCCGCGGGTTCGTGATAGCGGGGGAGAAGTACTTCCTCGATCCCTATTTCGCCACCAGCCAGGTGGCCGCCACCATCGCCCGGCTGCAAACCCTGCTGAGAGATGAACCCGAGGAGCGGCAGCGACTCGAATCGCTGAATCGGCTGATTGCGGAGAAACTCGCGTTCCACCGCCGCATGATCGAGTTGCGGCGTAATAGCGGGGAGCAGGCTGGTCTTCAGTTCTTCCTTACCGGCAAGGGATACGCGCTCGGTAACGAGGTCCGCGATCGCGTACACGCCCTGAAGGATGAACAGGATCGCCTGTTGCGCGACCGGACGGCGGCGGCGCGGCGCGTATCGGATTGGTCCGTCCTCACCTTGGTGGTGGGTTCCATACTGAGCTTCGGCATCCTGCTATTCGTGTACCTGAATCTGAACTGGGAGATCGCCAGGCGGCGCCAGTCGGAGCAGAAGGTGCTGCAATTGAACCGGCTCTACGCCGTGCTCACCCGCACCAGCCAGTCGATTTCACGCATCCGCGAGCGGGATGCCCTGTTTCGGGAGGTTTGCCGGATCGCGGTGGAAGATGGTCTCTTCCGCATGGCCTGGGTGGGTACGGTCAATCCCCAGACCGGGTTCGTGGAACCGGCGGCCTTCGCCGGGTTTGAAGACGGCTACCTGGAGCGAATTCACATCGCCACTACCAACACCCCTGACGGACAAGGCCCCACCGGGCGCGCCTTGCGCGAGCGCCGTCATCTCGTGTGCCCCGATATCGCCACCGATCCACATCTCCTCCCGTGGCGCGACGACGCCCTGGCGCGCGGCTACCGTTCCTCGGCCGCTTTCCCCCTTCAGTTTGGGGACTCCGTGGTGGGGGTGTTCACCCTCTATGCCGCGGAGCCCGGGTTCTTCGACGAGGAGCTTGTGCCCGTGCTCAACGAAGCGGCTTCGGAGATCTCCTTCGCGCTCGAGAGCATGGACCAGGAGGCGCGGCGCCGTCACGCGGAAGAGGATCTGCGGTCATTGAACGAGAACCTCGAGCGCCGCGTGGCCGAACGCACCACCGAGCTGGCGCGGGTGGCCAGCGAGCTGGAAATCCGCAACCGCGAGGTGGAGCGCGCCAATCGCATGAAGACCGAGTTTCTGGCCCGCACCAGCCACGAATTGCGCACTCCTTTGAACGCCATCGTGGGGTATTCCGACCTCCTGAGCGAAGAGGCGTCCGGTCCCCTGTGTCCCACCTACAAGCGTTTTGTGGCCAATATTCAGGAAGGCGCCCATCACCTGCTGCGTATGGTCAACGATGTTCTGGACCTTTCCAAGATCGAAGCCGGCCGCATCGACCTGAACCGCGAGGAGTTCCATCCCGCCGCCGCCCTGGAAGAGGTGCTCTCCGTCATCACGCCGTTGGCGAAGATCAAGAACATCGCCGTCGAGAATCGACTTCCGCCCCGTGCCAACATCAACGCGGACCGGACGCGCTTCAAGCAGATCCTCTACAACCTGCTGAGCAATGCCGTGAAGTTCACGCCCGAGAATGGCCGCGTCTGGATTGCCGAGTGCAGCAGCCAGAACACCGCCTGCTTCTGGGTCGGGGACACCGGAATCGGTATTCCCGGCGCCGAGATCGAGGCCATTTTCGACGAGTTTCACCAGGTGGGCGCCCCGCCTGGAGCGGTCAAGGAAGGAACCGGCCTGGGGCTGGCCATCACCAAACGGCTGGTGAATTTGCACGGCGGGACGATCCGGGTCGAAAGCACTCCCGGTCTGGGCAGCCGCTTCTTTTTCTCGCTGGGCGAGGGCAGCCTCGAGCCCGCGGCCGCGGCGCCGGCGGAGACGTGACCCATGCGGACCCTCCTGGTTGCCGACGACAATCGATTGAGCCGCGAGCTGGTGCGCGACGTTTTCGAAAGCGCCCGTTGCCGGGTTGTCGAGGCCGCCAACGGCCAGGAGGCCCTTGATCGTCTCGATGCCGCCAACCCCGACCTCGTCCTCCTCGATCTCGAGATGCCCGTCAAGGACGGTTTCGCCGCCCTGGCCGAGATCCGGAAAAACCCCCGGTTTTCAGACATACCGGTGGTGGCGGTGACGGCCAAAGCCATGGTCCTGGACCGCGACCGCATCCTGGCGGCCGGCTTCGACGCCTATGTCACTAAGCCCATCGATATTACCAAGTTGAGAGAATGCGTGGATGAGCTGTTGCGCTCATCCCGAAAAGGAGAATACCTATGAGCGACGCCGGTAAACCAGGCGTGACGCTGCTGGCGATTGACGACGACCCCAAGAGCCTGGAGCTGATTCGGGACGCTCTTTCACGCGACGATCTGACCATCCTGACCTCCAGCGACCCGGCCGCCGGGTTGGAACTGGCGCTCGAGCGGCGCCCCGAAATCGTGCTGCTGGACTTGGTCATGCCCGGTATCGACGGCATCGCGGTGCTCGAGCGGATTCTCGCCGCCGTGCCCGCCACCGAAGTGATCCTCATCACCGGGCACTATTCCACTGAATCCGCCGTGGAAGCCATTCGCAAAGGCGCCAGCGACTATCTCACGAAGCCGCTTTCCATCGCCCGCCTGCGGGAGCGCGTCGAGGCTCTGATCGCGGTCGATCGCCAGCGCCAGCGCGCGCTGCAACTCGACGGCGAGATCTTGAAGAACTGCCGCTTCGAGGGCATGGTGGGACGCAGCCCGCTGCTGCTGGAAGTCTTCGCCCGGATTCGCCGCGCCGCGCCCCACTTCAAAACCGCCTTGGTGACCGGCGCCACCGGGACTGGCAAAGAACTGGTGGCCAGGGCGCTCCACAAGCTGGGTCCCGCCGCTTCCGCCCGGTTCGCCGTCTGCAACTCCTCCGCGATTGTCGAAACGCTCTTTGAGAGCGAGCTGTTCGGACACGTGAAGGGCGCCTTCACCGGCGCCACTCAGGACAAGGTGGGGCTGTTCGAATACGCCGCCGGCGGCACCGTCTTCCTGGACGAGATTGGCGACCTTCCCCTGGCTACCCAGACCAAGCTGCTGCGGGTGCTCGAAACCAGGGAGTTCCAGCGCGTCGGCTCTCCCGCCCCCCGCAAGACGGATGTCCGCGTGGTGGCCGCCACCAACCGCGACTTGCGCGAGATGGTCGACCACAAGGAATTCCGGGAAGACCTGTTCTACCGGCTCTCGATGGTCGAGATCAGGCTGCCGCGCCTAGCCGAGCGCAAAGAGGACTTGCCGCTTCTCGAACGGCACTTTATCGAACGCATGTCCGCCGAGTACGGGAAACCGATCCGCGGCATCGCCCGGCGAGTTCAGATTCTGTTCGCGCGATACTCCTGGCCGGGGAACGTGCGGGAACTGGAAAACGTCCTCGCCCATGCCTGCATGATGTGCGAAGGCGATATCATCGACATGCCGGACCTGCCGGAACATTTGACAGCCCCGGAGGATCGCGCCAGAACCGGCGATGAAGGCCTGCTGCCCATGGCCGAAGTGCACAAGCGTCATGCGCTGCGGGTGCTGGCCGCGGTCCACGGCAACAAGGCCGAAGCCGCGCGCATTCTCGGGCTGCACCGGGCCACCCTCTACCGACTGATCGAGGAGTTCGATCCCGAGGAAATCGAGGCCGCCGGAGGTTAATTGTGCGACCCCCATTCTTCGCCCTTCTCATTTCCACCGCGCTCGCCAGCGCCTATGGCCAGGATACCCGCCGGGTGACCGAACCCAGTATCCCGCCATCCTGCACAGTCCTCAGGGCCGGACTCGATTCCAAGGGCGCGACCCTCGCCGAATCCGACGAGAATAAGCCCGATACCAACCGGATCCAACAGGCTATGGATCGCTGCCAGCCCGGGCAAGCCGTCGAATTGAAAGCCGGCGGGGGGCACGATGCCTTTCTCTCCGGTCCTCTCCAACTGCGGCGCAGCGTTACCTTGCTGATCGACAAGGGCGTCATCCTGTTCGGCTCGCGCAACCCGCGGGATTACGATCTGGTACCCGGCCTCTGCGGCACCATCACCGAAAAGAAGGTCCCCTATACGCAAGGCATCTCGGGTCATGCCTGCAAACCGCTGATCGGCGGCGACCATGTGGCCGGCGCCGCGGTCATGGGCGATGGCATTATCGACGGACGCTGCGGATCGAAAATGCTGGGCCGGAACATCTCCTGGTGGGACCTGGCCGAACAGTCCATCAAGGGCTGGCCGGACCAGTACAACAACTGGGCCCGCGCGGTCTCCGATAATCCCGCGGCCTTTCAGCCCTTGACCGCGCCGCCGCCCGGTGTCATCGGCCTGCAGAACAATCCGCGCATGATGATTTTGTCGGGGTGCGACAATTTCACCTTATATCGCATTCAGTTGAGGAACTCGCCCAACTTTCACGTGTCCTATTCCGGCGGCAACGGTTTCACGGCGTGGGGCGTCGTCATCAACACTCCGAAGGCTGCGCTCAACGGCGACGGCATCGATATCGGGCAGCCGTGGCCGGAAGTGCCGTCGAGCGCCACCAACGTCACCATTACGCATTGCTACATTCACGCGGGCGACGACAATGTGGCCATCAAGTCTCCCACGGGCTACCCCACGTCACACGTCACCGTGAGTCACAACCACTTCTATACCGGGCACGGAATGTCGATCGGCAGCGCCACTTCCGGCGGCATCGGCGCCATCCGCATTTCCGATCTCACCCTCGACGGCACGAGCACCGGCATTCAACTCCGTTCCAGCGTCAAGCTCGGCGGACCGGTCGACAACGTGGAATACGACGACGTGTGTATCCGCAACAACCGGACCCCCATCTCGATCACTTCCCACGCCGGCTCCTTCGGGCATCATGAGGTGGACGCCGCCGAAAGCAATAAGACGCCCACATTCACGGATATCCGCTTCAACAACGTGCTGATTCAAGGTGGCGGCAGGATCTCGCTCGACGGCTTGGATGCCGAGCACCACTTGGGCGTTTCATTCCACAACGTGGTCGCGGAGCAGCCGGAGGCCATCCGGGCCGTGGCGGACCATGCGGATATCCAACTGGACGGGTCGAATATCTCGGTATCGGGGGACGATATCAAGGTTTCCGGCACGCCTTCCAGAGGAACACCCAACGCCTGCGCCGAAAGGTTTGTGCCGTTTCCCGTCCCCATCGGTGTGAGGTGACCCGGCGAGGAGTGCGCCTCGCCGGGTGTGTTACAGCCATCCCTGGGTGAAATCGGAGTGTCGGGGTTTCAATTGACCCGATGCTCGGCTGGTTCGGTCCCCGGGTTCGCCGACTCCGGGATGCGCGCGTAGCGTGGCAGCTCCGCGCTCTTCAACGTCCGCTGGATTCTCCTCCGCAGTAGTCCCCTGGCCCGAACCAGCCGAGTCTTCACGCATGCCTCCGTCAAGCCCAGCCGCTCCCCCGTTTCGGCCGTGCTCAAAGTTTCCATCTCGCGCAGGCGAAATACCTTGCCGTAGGCCGGTGGCAGGCGCTCCAAGGCAGCCGCCAGGATGCCATCGAACTGCCGGTCGATGGCCTGCTGCTCCGGGTCGCGCATGGGCGAGCGGAGCGAGCGGACCTGTTCTTCGCCGGCCTCCACAACTCCCTTCCTTTGGCGCATCTGGCCAAGCGCCACATTGACGGTGATGGAGCTCATCCAAGTGAGATAGCTGGAGCGCCCGGCATACTGGTCGATATGTCTGAGCGCCAGCAGGTGCGCTCCTTGCACGGCATCTTCGGCGTCGGCTTCACTGTGCAGGAACTTCTGTGCCAGCCGATGCAGGCGCCCGTGATAGCGCATCGCCAGAACCTCATACGACGAGGTCTCGCCCCTCATGACGCGCCCCATTGCTTCTTCGTCCGTGATTGCCGCGTTCATGCGATTCGGGCTTCGCATGTGCATGCCGGTTTCCAAAGCCGTCCCGGCCCAGCGGCTTAGCCAACGCATAGTAACGCAAGGAGTTGTGCCTGGTGCGCCGGCGCGCTCCCGCCATCCGGCCTGTCGCTTTTTGCGACGGTGGCGCTTCCCGCGACGCGGGCCGTAATATCGAGAGGTGTGGCGCCTTGACCAGCTTCATCGCGACGTGCGCGGCAGCTTGCGGCTCTGGCGCAAGCGCCCGCTAGTGGCAACCGCGGTCCTTCTGACCATCGCCCTCGGAACGGGCATGAACATCGCGCTCTTCCAAGTCGTCTGGAGCGCCCTGCTGAAGCCGCTTCCGTATCCCAACGCCGCCCGCCTGGTCCAGGTCTGGCGGGTAACTCAGACGGCTGGCGGTTTCACTCCACGCGACCGCCGTCTCCCCGATGGATTGACCATCGAGCTTTGGCGCACGCGCAGCCACAGCTTCGACGGCCTCGCTTCCTATCGGCCCTGGCGAGCCACGGTGGGAAGCGGCGGGGACCCGGACCGCGCCCCGACCGGCCTGGTTTCCGCCGAGTTCTTCCCTATCCTGGGAGTGCGCGCGCATCTCGGCCGCACGTTTACCGCGGAGGAAGTTCGGCCGGGCGCCGACGACGTCGCCGTGCTCAGCTACGGATACTGGCGCAGCCGATTCGGCGGCGATCGCAGCCTAGTGGGAAGGGACATCTTCATCGATGGGCGCCTCTCCCAGGTCATCGGCGTGTTGCCCGCCGATTTTCACGACCTCGTTACATCCGGTTCCAATCAGCCGCGTGTGTACCTGCCCATCTCGAGGGTCTTCGAGGGTCCGTTGAAGATGTCGACCGGGTATGTCATCGGCCGGCTGAAAAGCGGGATCGGCGTGGCTGCCGCGCGGGCCGAACTGGCGGCGCTCCAGCCAAACCAGCCGCTCGAAGAGCGGGGTGTGAACATCACCCACTTACAGGATGAGATCGGATTCTCAGTGCGGCCCGCGCTGCTGACCATGTTCGCGGCAACATTCTGCATCCTGCTGATTGCCTGCACCAACGTGGCGAATCTTCTGCTGGCGCAGGCTATTGGCCGGCGGCAGGAGCTGGCCATCCGTTTCGCGCTGGGAGCCGGCCGCGCCAGATTGGTTCGCCAGTTCCTGACGGAAGCGCTCGTTCTGGCGCTGGCGGGAGCCCTGCTGGGCTTGGGCGCGGCATGGGCACTCTCGCGCGGCATGATTGCCCTCTATCCCGGCACACTGCCCCGCGTGGCCGAAGGTGGTACCAGCGGTGCAGTGCTCGTCTTTGCGCTGACTCTGGCGATTCTGACCGCGGCTTTCTTCGGCATTCTACCGGCCCTCGTCGCCACGCGCGCACGCGACGACGCTGGTCTGCGCGTAGGCCGAGCGTGGATGGGGCGCGGCGCGCGACGCTGGAGAGACGCGTTGATCTCGATCCAGGTCGCCGTGACGGTAACCGTGCTCATCGCCGCCGGCTTGCTGCTGCGAAGTTTCTCTGCCCTCCGTTCGGTCGATTTGGGATTCGAGCACGCCCGGCTGTTCACGGCGCAGGTGGTGCTGCCCGAGACCCGTTATCGCACGCGGGAAGACTACACACGCTTTGCCCAAGCGTGGATCGAGCGACTGAAAACTATCCCCGGAGTGGAACAGGCGGCCGTGACGAACACGCTGCCGCTGGCGTTCAACGTGCTCCAGAGTGTAGAGTTTGACGTGGCCGGCCAGCCGGAAGAGCATCGCGCGGGCGGCCGCGCCGTGGCCGGGGACTACTTCGACGCCATGGGCCTACGCATGTTGGAAGGGCGCCCGCTCACAGCCGCGGACGACGGCCGGCGCGACG
>JBAWDI010000739.1:0-9595 GCA_049590695.1 Bryobacteraceae bacterium | reverse complement strand
TCCCGCGTGCGCGGATGCAGCGCCACGGCCTGCAAACCGCAATCCTCCGCCAGCTTCGCCATGCGCACGTAGACCAGTTCCTCATCGTTCCAACCGGCGCGGTATTTCATGGTGAACGGAATCGCGATGGCCTTCCGCACCTCGCGCAGCAGGCGCTCCACCAGCGGCAAGTCGCGCAGCAACGCCGATCCGCCGTTGCACTTCACCACCTTGTTGACCGGGCAGCCGAAATTGATGTCGAGGATGTCGAACCCCAGATCCTGGCAGACGCGCGCGGCATCCGCCATGACGGCCGGATCGGCGCCGAAAAGCTGCGCCGAAATGGGGTGCTCCTCGGGATCGAAAGCCAGGTACCGCAGCGTCCGGGTCGGCTTGCGGGCGCCGAGCGAAGCGCTCACGCCGTGGGAGCTGGTGAATTCGGTCATGATCAGTCCGCACCCGCCCAGGTTGCGTATGAACCGCCGAAAAACCGTGTCGGTGACGCCCGCCATGGGGGCCAGCACCGTGGCGGGAGCAATCCGCACTGCTCCGATCGACAAGTGGGTGGGGAAAGGAAACATGGCCAGCCTTCCCTAATCTTAGCGGTTTACCAGCCGGAAACGGAACTGCGCGCGGGGCCGTCACTCTAGTTTGAGGAGAATGGCGAATGAAGCCGCTCGGAATCGTTCTGCTGGTTGCGGCCGGTGCGGTTGGGGGCGCTCTTCTCTTGAAGGTGGCGCAGACGCCCGCGCCGCCCGCTCAGCCAGTTCCACCCGTACCCGTCGAATCGGAGAACGCGACTCCGCCTCTGCCTGCGCCGGGCCCAGGGGGCACCGCGCCCTAACCGCACAAGGTTACGCTGAACGCCGGCTTGCTGTTACCGGTGCGCCTTGTGGACGGCCACTCCTCCTTGGAGCGCGGCGCGCGGGTGGAGGGCCGGGTGGTGGCCTCCGACCCCGGCGGCAAGCTGAAGGGGGGCGCGGCCATCGGCGCCGGCGATGTCATACCGACCCGCGGAAAGCCCGCCACGCTCCCTTCGGAAACGCGCATCAGCTTCCGCCTGCGAGCGCCCCTCGCCCTCACCGAACAGTTGTAGTGGGGCAGATTGTTAATCTGCGGCCGATTGGTAATCGGCCCTTGTCCGGCTGTGCACGAAAGATACTCATCCACCAGTCGTGCAGGTCTTGCCACCAGCCGGTTCCACTATGCTAGCGTCATAGTTGAAATGAGACTTTCCGCTCCGTTAACCATCGGTGTCTTGAGTACCGCCATCTGCCTATATGGACAAGGGCAGGACACCCCCGCCATAGGCGCGCCAATCGAATCCAAAGGCCTGCCGCCTCGGGCGACTCCGGCCGATTACCAGGCCCAGACCAAGGCAGGCACGGTGACGGTTGCGGCCGAGTTCGCGGGACACTCGGTCCCCACGGCGCAGGGCCCCCTCACCACGGAAGACTTTGTGGTGGTCGAAATGGGCTTGTTCGGCGCGCCCGACGCGCGGATGAAGATATCCGCGGACGACTTTTCGCTCCGCATCAACGAGAAGAAGGCGGCCTTGCCCACGCGGCCATTCGGGATGGTGCTCAGTTCCGTCAAAGATCCGGAGTGGCAGCCGCCTGAGCAAGAAGCCAAGTCGAAGTCGAAAACTGGCTTGAGCAGCGGCGGAAACGGCGACCAAGCCGACCCTAACGCGCCGCCCCCACCGGTCAAGATCCCCATAGAAGTCCAGCGCGCGATGGCGCAGCGCGTTCAAAAGGCCACGCTCCCGGAAGGCGATCGGACCCTTCCCGTGGCCGGACTGATTTACTTCCAGTACCGGGGCAAAACCCAGGGCATCCATTCGGTCGAGCTGATTTACGACGGCCCCGCGGGAAAGGCCACGCTGGCGCTCCAGCCATAGTATGCGCCATGTGCTCGTGTTGATCATCGCCGCAACGCTCGTTGGCGCGCAGCCGCAAAAGCTGGTGTTCCAGTCGAAGCGCGGCGACGTAATCTTCGCTCACGCGGCGCATGTCGCCCGTGAGAAGGGCCAATGCGCAACCTGCCACCCAAAGCTATGGCCGCAATCCGTTAAGGAACCACTCAAATCGAGCGACGGTTGCCGCACCTGCCATCACGCCGACGGCCGGGCGTTCGAGATGAAGGGTAACTGCACTAAGTGCCATCCCGACGCCGCCGCGAAGACTCCTTAACAAGCCATAACATTAACTTCAATTCAGACCCGCAACGCGCACTTCGCGCCCCGCGTTCCACAGCACAGGGAGGTAATAACAAGATGAAACGGAAGCTACTGCTCCTCGCCTCTGTGCTGCTGGGCACAATGCTGAGCGCTTGCGCCGTGAACGGCGCCTACGTCGCGCGGTACGGCCCGCCACCGTCGCCGAGGTACGGAATGGTAGGTGTGGCCCCCGGCCCGGGCTACGTCTGGACCGATGGATTCTGGGACCAGCGCGCCGGCAACTGGTTCTGGGTGAGCGGCCGCTGGGTTCACCCGCCCCGTCCGCGAGCCGTCTGGGTACCGGGCTCTTGGTCGCAGACGCATCGCGGCTGGACGTTCCGCCGCGGCCACTGGCGATAGCTAGATCGAGATGTCCCGCACTGCGGCTTCGATCGAACTCACCTCGCCGTCGCTGAGTGCCACGCGCGTACGGGTTCACTCCGGGAGCGCCGTGAGCAATGCCGCCAGTATGGGATGAAGCGTGGGCGCAAACGGGTTGGTGACGGTGACTCCACGCCACGTAAAGCCTTCCTGGAGATCTTCCGACAGGAGCAAACGGCACTCGGCCTCCGCCGACGCGGCCAGCACGACCGAGTCCCAGATCGTAAGACCATGATCGGACGCCAGATCCGTTGCGCTGACGATTACGGAGGCGGACGTCTCGACCACTGCGTACGCGTCGCGCCAGCTCAGCACGGCTTCACGCGCACGACCTGGGCGCCGCTTGGCTTTTCGAACCAGTACGTTGAACAGTTCGCCCAACGTCTGAACCGGCAGCACGACAGCTTCCGGTGGCAATCGCTGGATCAGCTTCAGCGCCTTGTCTCGCATGACCGCTCCGTTGGCGCCTTCGGCGTAGGCCAGGACGTTCGTGTCCAACGCGATCCTCATGGGGCGTCGTCGTACAGTTCGTCACGCGTCCAGCGACCGGCGTTCACAACTCGCTCTCTACGCAGCCGGGCGAAAAGAGCGGCGCGCGCGCCCTCCGCGGCCCGATTGTCCTTCACCACGGGCGAGATTGTCGCCACGGGCTTGCCGTGACTCGTCACCACGACGCTGCGGCCCTGCTTCACGGTTCGCAGGAGTTCCGAGAACCGGCGATTGGCGTCCGCGGCCGAGACTGCTTTGTTCACGGTGGTCTCCACAATGTAGTGACATTCACTACTATACCGCAAACTCGACGCCGGATTTGGCGGCATCCGCCCCTCCGCGCCGGTTCGCCAATCCAAGTTGACGGCTTGTCCCATCTCGGACTTTGGGCGCCCGGCTCCTGGTCGCAGACGCATGATTCGTTCTTTCAACGCGCCAAGAGGTACGATACGGATATGGACCTCCGGGAGATCCAGCACGCTATTGAGACGCTTTCCAGTGAGCAGCAGATAGCCCTCTTCGGCTGGCTTGCCGAGCGAGTTCGCCTCCAATGGGATTCCCAAATCGAGCGCGATTTCTCGCCCGATGGTGCGGGCATGGAACTTCTCAACCGAGTCAAAGCGCAGATCCGCCGGGGCGAATCCGTGCGGACGGGTAACGGCCGGTAACATCGGTGAGTTGCTGATGATCAACGCTAATTTCGTCCAGGACTGGAACGATTTCCTTCAGAGGGAAATGCCCGCACTGGGCTTGCGCCATGATCCGGCGCTGTCCGCGGCGGACAATACCCTCAGGTATCTTAATGCCAAGCGGAGAACTCCCCGCCAAGCGCCTCGAATCGTCCACGAGGCGCGGGAACTTAAGATCCCGCCGGCGCAGGCGGACAATTATGCAGTGTTGAAAAAGCTCATCCAGGATGGAGGAAACTTGATCCCATATTTAAGTCGGGACATTCGGAACAGCCTCGCCGATCAGAATGACCGACTGCTCAACGCCTGGGGTATTCATCACCTGCACTTTCGCCCCGACGGCGCGCGCGATGTGTTGTTCGCGAAGGTCACGGATAGGGAGGCATTCGTGTTGCAGTCGCTCCCACACGGCGCCGGGTATCCTGATACCTGGGTGGAAACCTCCCTGCTTGAAATACTGCACAACAACTGGCCCGAAGTCGCGGGCGGGAGGATAACCGGTACTGCGGGTGAGGTTCTGACGAGCAGTCAACGCGTTGCTCTCCGCCGCAGAAACGCGAATTTCGCGACGGAGATGCCGGACGGCACGGTCTATCTCGGCGACGGCGGGCTCAGCGCATCGGGAAATTGCGTGTTCGACATACGGGAGAGCGACAAGATTTTCGCGGATCTCGCATACTGGCAGAAAGTCATTGAAGACAACGAAGCCAATATCCGCGAGGCGCTTGGCGTCCCGTTGCCTCAAGAGCTTTCGATCAAGCTGATGGTCACGCCTGGCCCGTCCTGGCTCTACGAACCGGTCAGTCAACGCCGTCTGTCGCTCACGTTTCAGCCCTAACCCTTTGCCCGTCCATAGCCACTCCCATCGGGGCGGCTTATCACCTGCTCTGCGCATCGCGTTCGGCCTGCTGAATAATAGGTGCTGTGAGCTCAACGAACTCGGGGGGAAGTCGCACCGATAACACCAAGAGATCGGGCGTTGGCCCACTGAGAATCACCACGCCATTTATGGCGCTGTCGTTCTTCCTGAGCCCTGAACACGTTCCTAAACCATCTGCCCGTGCGGGCGTCTCATACTCAACGATTTCGTCGTTCTTGTAGTTCAGCCTGTCGAGCGGGTAGGGACCAAATGGAAAGTCGGCTGCTGGCACCAGCCCCTCCCCAATCACCCTGCTGGCGAAGTCTCTATGGGCTGGGAAAACACGCGCAATCATACGAGCGACCTCGAACCTCCCGGATGTACCGCCAGAACTGCGGCTAAGTTCAATTGCCGCTCCCATGTCGTCTGCTATCGGTTGGGGACCGACAAACACGGTCTCACCGTTGGAGCCGTAAGTTCCAGAGCAGTACCAGCCGCGCGGAGCAAGAACGCCCGGCCCCAAGTCGGCTTTGTAATAGGCGAGGCGCTGCGCCGCCTGCAAGCCCGCCAGCACAGTCGGGCTGCTACCATTTGGGATACCAATAGGTCCGGCTTGGCCGTCGGACGGGCACCCCACGAATGGAATAGAACCGCGCTCTGTTATGGCTGAGGATTCGTGCGGGACCATTCCATCGGCCGTAGCCGTTCGCTCCTCCCCTTCCGGCTGGTGGGGTTGACGCGGTGGAACCGTCTTGGCGTTATCGGTTTCCTTCGTCAGCTCGTCTAGATCGGGAAGACGAATGGCGCTCAAACGCCAGCTCGTCAGCCCCGAGCGAAGATACACGAGCGTGATGGGCGCGTCGGACTTCAGGAGAAATATGCGGACACAGAATCGGTCAAGGGATTCGTACCCCTCAGAAATGTTCGCTTCGGGTTGGTTTACTCCCGATTGCGGCTTTGCTGCGAAACGCTCAATTGTACCGGCAAGTTCATCCGGCGTGCCGTCAACCCGTTTGCCTTGGACGATGCTCGCAATCCCTCGTGGCGTCACGAGCTGATCAATCATAAGGTTTACGAAACCACCCACTAATGCAGAGCCAAGCGCGGCGAAGCCGTTGCCATCGTTTTTCATCTCGTTTAGGGCTTGCTTGGAAAGTTGCCCACCAAGTTCCTCCTTGAGGCTCGCCCGCAGCGCGGGAAAGTCCACGCCCTCCCTCAAGCTGTCGGTGTTACCGTCCAGCGCCGCCTGCTTCAGATTACGAACCGCAAGGTACGGCGAAGCGTACACCCATCCGAGAACCAGCGCCGCGGGTATCAGCCATAGAGTGCGCTTGCGCATCGATGCCTCTTTTCCGCAACTGAACCTGAACCGGTACATTTAGGAGTGTAGTTCATAGACCGGATGCGTTGCAAAGGGGTGGACGCTATCCATAGAAGTGAATTCACCGGGGGGCCAAAAGTCCCGACCTGGGGAAGCTTGAGGGTTTGTCCCGTGACACGCCGCTCACGTCGGTTGGACCATTGCGCCGGTCCATGTTGACGGGGAAGCCAGTCCTTAAGTGAACAGCATTGATCCTACGCCCAGTCTTCTCCGGCCGGCGTGTGCTCCCGCATGTAGCCGGGGTCGATCTCGAGCCCCAGCCCCGGCCCGTCCGGAAGCTGGAATAGCGAGTTCTTGATCACCGGCGGCTTGTTGGCGGCCATCTTTTCGTAGATGCGGCCAGGCCGGCCCAGCCGGTTTTCGGAGCGGTAGAAATTCGGAATCCCGGCGGCCAGGTGGACTGAGGCGTACGTCCGCACCAGCGATCCGATGTTGTGCAGCGCCACCGGCGTACGGTTCAATTGCGCGTAGTCGGCGATCTTCCGGCAGCCGGTGATGCCGCCCGCGTAGGAGATGTCGGGATGAATGATATCCACCGCCTGGCTATCCACGAAGGGCTTGAACTGCTTGACGAGTTCCAGCTTCTCCCCCGTCAGGATCGGCGTTCGCGTGGCCCGTTTGATGGCCATCCATCCCTCGCAAAATTCGACGCTGCTCAAGGGGTCTTCGAAGAACAGCGGGTGGATGGCTTCGGTGGCTCTCGACACGGCGATGGCACTGGGCGTGTCCCATTGGTTGTGGGAATGGACGGCGATATCGATGTCGTCCCCCACGGCCTCGCGCACATTGGCGAACCCTCGCGCGATCTTCTTCAGTTGCGCGGTCGTCACCACCGGTCCCAAACTCTCGCCGGGGATAGCCTGCGTCGGCTCGATCTTGTACGCCGTAAAGCCTTCGGGCTGCTCGCGGATCATTTGCGCCCACTCGCGGCAGGAAGCCGGGCTGCTCATGTCCTTCAGGAAATCGCCGTGCGAGTACATCGCCACCGCGTTCCGCTGCGGCCCTCCCATCAGCCTGTAGATCGGCAGTCCCAGGACCTTGCCGGCGATGTCCCAAAGCGCGATGTCGATCCCGCTGATCAAGGGGATGCTGGGCACGAACGGATGAATGGCGCCGGTCATGGAGAGGAAATGGCGCTCAATGGCCAGCGCGTCGCCCCCCACCAGGCGCAATTGCGGGATGCGCGCGCGAGCCATTTTGGCATCCACGCCGGTTTCCCCGTACCCGGTGACTCCAGCGTCGGTTTCGATCCTGACCAGACACCCGTCGGTCTGGAAATCGAGTTGCAGCGCCTTAACGGACGTGATCTTCACCGCGCCAAGCAACGGGGCGGCCAGCGCCTGGTAGTGCTTCAGCCATGCCCCAGCGGGCAAGGCCAGCGCCAATCGCAGAATGTCTCTTCGGGTCCACATGACTTGATCCTCCCTTAGAAGAAGCAAAGAAAAGCACCGGCGGCAGAATGCGACCGCCAGCGCTACTCACCCAGAATTTCCAGGTACCGCGCCATGGCTTCGATGCCGCGGAAAAAATTCGGCAGGTGGAACTTCTCGTTGGGCGCGTGCAGGTTGTCGTCCGGTAGCCCGAACCCCATCATGACGCTGGGGACGCCCAGGTAGCGGTCGAAAACTCCCACGATCGGAATCGACCCGCCCGAGCGGATGTACACCGTTTCCTTGCCGAAGATCTGCTTCATGGCTTCGGCCGACGCGTGGATAAACGGGTTGTCCGGGTTGGTCAGCGACGGCGCACCCGCGCTCAGCACCTTGAGTTCGGCGGTGACGCCCTTGGGGCACGCGACCTTCACCGCCGCCTTGGTTTGCTCGATAGCCTCCTCCACCCGCTGATCGCCCACCAGGCGCGTGCTGATCTTGGCCACCGCGCGGGCCGGAATCACGGTCTTGGCGCCTTCGCCGGTGAAGCCGCCGCGGATGCCGTGCACTTCCACCGTGGGCCGCGCCCATACGCGTTCGAGCAGCGGAACCCCGGGCTCGCCCACCAGCTCGCGCGCGCCCATTTCCACTTCGGTGTACTCCTTTTCGTCGAACGGCAGCCGCGCCCAGGCTTCGCGCTCCTTGGCGCTGGGCGGAACGACGCGGTCGTAAAAACCGGGGATGAGGATGTGGCCATTTCGATCCTTGAGCGCGCAGATAATCTCCGCGATGGCCTGCATGGGGTTGGGCGCCGCGCCGCCGTACACGCCCGAATGCAGGTCGTGGTTGGCGCCTTCGACCAGCAGCTCGTAGTACACCAGGCCGCGCAGCCCCACGCAGATGGTGGGGAACTCGGGCGCGAACATTTCGGTGTCGCATACCACCGCCGCATCGGCCTTGAGGCGCGGCGGCCGGGTCTTGACGTACTCCTCGATGTGCTCGCCGCCGGTCTCCTCTTCGCCCTCCAGCAGGAACTTCACGTTGACCGGTAACTTGCCGGTGGTCTTCAGCAGGCCCTCCACCGCCTTGATCTGGATGTAGACCTGGCCTTTGTCGTCACAGGCGCCGCGCGCGAAAATGTCGTTGCCGCGGATCTCCGGCTCGAAGGGCGGCGATTTCCACTCATCGAGCGGGTCGGGCGGCTGCACGTCGTAGTGGCCGTAGAAGAGGATGGTGGGCTTGCCCGGCGCATGCAACCATTCCGCATAGACCAGCGGATTGCCTTTGCCTTCGATCAGCTCGGCGGAGGTCATCCCCGCCGCAAGCAGTTCGTTCATGGCGAATTCGGCGGCGCGCCGGATATCGGGTTTGTTCTCCGAGAGCGCGCTGATGCTCGGGATGCGCAGGAAGGTCTTCAGCCCCTCCAGAAAATCGGACTGGTGCTGCTGGTAGTAGTTCATGTTGGCTCCCTGGTAGATTGTATCGCGGCGGGGTGTACCATGAAAGCACCGGCCCGGAGCCGCGGCCACTCAGAGGAACATGCATACCAACCGACTTGCCAACGAGCAGAGTCCTTACCTGCTGCAGCACGCCCACAACCCGGTGGACTGGTTTCCGTGGGGGCCGGAAGCCTTTGAAAAAGCCCGCCGCGAAGACAAGCCCATCTTCCTTTCCATCGGCTACTCCACGTGCCATTGGTGCCACGTCATGGAGCGCGAGTCTTTCGAAAACGAAGCTATCGCCGCGTTGCTGAACCGCGACTACGTTCCTATCAAGGTGGATCGTGAGGAGCGCCCGGACGTGGATCGCATCTACATGACCTTCGTGCAGGCCACTACCGGCGGCGGCGGATGGCCCATGTCGGTCTGGCTCACTCCCGACCTCGAGCCGTTTTTCGGCGGCACCTACTTCCCGCCCGAGGCCCGCTACGGTCATCCGGGCTTCGCCTCCATCCTGACCCAGATCGCCGCGGCCTGGGCTGCCGATCGCGGCCAGATCGCGGATTCCGCGCGCGACATCGTCGAAGATCTCCGGCAGCACGTGGCGGTCGGGGCCGGGCGGGCAGGCGCCATCGATCATGCGATTCTCGACAGCGGTTTCTTTGCGTTCCGCCGCAGTTTCGACACACGCCTGGGCGGCTTCGGCCCGGCGCCCAAGTTTCCGCGCCCCTCGGTCCACAACTTCCTGCTGCGCTACTATGCGCGCACGAAAAACCAGGAAGCCCTCGAC
>JBAWDI010000738.1:0-2140 GCA_049590695.1 Bryobacteraceae bacterium | reverse complement strand
GGGATCGCCCTCCGACATGAACCGCCGATATGTCGCATTGAGACTCTCGCGTGCCGCCGCTTCAGCGTCCACCCCGCGTTGCGCGAGCATGACCAGCGCCCGGCTCATGGTGAGACGCTTTCTTCTGGCTACTCGCTCGACTTCAATCGCCAGGCGCGCCGGAATCGTGACGCTCTGGCGGACGGATGGCGCGGTTCGCGTGCGAGCCTTCGGCCTGTTTCTCACACTCTTATCATATCATCTGCACCACTGTGGTGCAGGTAGCGCCAAATCGCGAGCGGATCGTCGGGCGCCCGGAAACTGGCCCCATACGGCGTTCGGGGGGATCATTCCTAATGTCTCCGTCACGGAATCACGCGGTACGCCTGCTGTGGTTGGCGCGGCCAGCGATCCGCTCCGCAGTGTTCGGCTAATCTACGACTCGATCACGATTTCGACGTGGTTCGACTCCTGGCCGACGGCGCTGAGGCATCGGGTCGCAGCCATGATGCCGTTGAACCAAGCGCTCAGCGCTCTCAAAGCTTCCACGGTGGCGGATGTAGGCCGAGATGCGGTCGAGGTCCGCGAAAGCCCGGGGAGAGATTTCAACGCGAAAAGCCATGCTTCTTCCGAAGCTTCTTTTCGGCTTCGCCTAGCGCAGTGCCTTCGCCACGGTCAAACTGCTCCATGCCCTTTCGGATGGCGGCCAGGGCCTCGGCGCGTTCCAGGCGGTCCAGCAGTTCCCGATAGCTGTCGGCAGCCTGCACGACGAGCTCCGCGCGGCCGTTTACGGTGAGCACCAGCGGGGTCCTCCGCTGCTTGAGCCGGCCGACATAATCCTTGATATTGCGCTGGAACTCCGTTACGGATCGAATCTCTCGCAGGTCGATCATGAGAACCTCGTCAGATTTTAAGCAGATAATTACATGCTAGCGGAATGGCGGGTTGCAAACCCGCCGCAGGATGCAATCCTGCCCCACAGGCACAGGTGTAATCTACGGTTCGATCACGATCTGTACGTGGTTCGATTCCTGGCCGGCGGCGGCGAGGTGCAGCTCCGACACTCCGGCGTTCGCGATCGCGGGCAGTTGCACCTCGATCAGATAGAAGCCGATGTAGCCGGGCGCCAGGGTGGCGCGCGACACTTCGATGGGCGATACGTCCAGAAACGCCCGGATCGAGGCCGCCACCACCGGCGGGTCCTCCAGCGGCGCAGGCAGGCCGGTGGGCCAATCGGGGCGGACCTTCCCCAGGCCTGTCGCCATGATTTGCACACGGCCGTTGGAGTGCGCCGTGTTGCGCGCGTCGATGGGCAGGCCGCTGTCGGCGTCGTATAGCCAGGGGGCGCCGTCGCGGCCCACGAAAATCGCTGGCGAAACCGGCTGCACCGGCTCGATCAGCGTTACCTGGCCGGCATTGGTCTCGAAGGCCAGCGCCACGTTCGGCCCCACGGCTTCGAACGGAACCTGGATCTGCGATTCGGCATCCGAGGCCGCCAGCACCGGATAATCCAGATTGCCGCCGCGGGCCGCATTCACCAGGCCGCCAATGACGCTCAGCAGCGATCCCGGCGCCGCGGCGCGGGTGCTGAAATCGGCCGCGTTCACGATCCGCAGATTGCGCAGGCGATGCGGCGCCGCCGCGGCGTAGACGCCGTGACCATCGAGCGCGACGTATAATTGCACGCCGGCCGGATCGAGGCGCACATCGGTAGCGGCGGCGGCCGGCAGCCGGTCCGACAGGCTCGTCCAGGCGACCGAATCGGGCTGGCTGGCATTTTCCAAATCGACGCGGGCAAAGAAAACACCCTTGTCGGTGGCCACGTAGACCGCGCCCACCGTGCGCTCCGCGGTCACACCGTGGGCCGGGGCGTCGGGCAGATTGCCGTCCAGGGGATCCCAGAAGTTGCCGGAATTGGTGGTGCGGAGCACGTGCGGCCCCTTTTCGCCGCCCAGTGCCGCCAGCGCCACCCGCGGCTCGGCGGCGTCCACAAAAATGCGCTCCACCGGACCGGAAGCCTGCCAGGGCGGGGCGGGAAAGGTTTGACCGCCGTCGAACGAAACCCAGATCCGGCTGTCGGAAGAGCCGGCATAAACCACGTCGCCGGCCGATCCGGACACTGTAATATCGGCGCGGACCACCGCCGTATACCGCTGGCGCA
>JBAWDI010000737.1:0-1793 GCA_049590695.1 Bryobacteraceae bacterium | reverse complement strand
CGCGGGCATGACGAACATGGTCGGCTCGGGGTACATGTCCTCGTACTCCGGAGGCTGATAGGCGGCATCCTCTTTGGTTCCACCGCCCTCGTGCAACACCTGGACATTGCTGATCTTGACGTCTTCGATATAGTGGCCTGGAATCCCGCTGATGATCGATCCCAGTTTCGGCATCGAGCCGGAGCAGACAATGTTGCTGATGATGACGCGCTTCAGGGTGCCGATGGGCCGCCCTTCCGGCGCGCGCATGCGCTTGCCCAATCGCAGGAAAATGGGAGCGCTGGCGATGTCGCGCATGGAAATGTTGGTCACCGTGATGTCTTCCAGGATGGCCCCGTCCACGCTTTCCAGGGCCAGCCCCTGGCACCCCTCGAATACGCAATTCGAAATGGTGATGTTGCGGAACCCGCCGTCGGATTCCGTCCCGAACTTGATTCGCCCGGTGCGCGAGACGCCCCGAACATCCGGCGCAAACTTCTTGTAGGTGCCATCGAGCATCGTCCCTTCTTCCCAGCAGCCGCTGACGTAGCAGTTGGTGATGGTGACGAATTCCGTCTGCTTGGAGGAGCCCAGGGCGTGGTCGGCCTTCAGACAGATGCCATCGTCCCAGGGCGAATTGACGTAGCAGTTTGAAATGCGGACGTTGCGGCAGCAATCCACGTCCATGCCGTCGCGATTGGTGTCGATCTTCAGATTGTCGAGCGTGAAGTTGTCGATGCCGGTGGCGAGGATGCCGAAATGGCCGCCATGCAGGATGGAAAAATCGCGCAGCAACACGTTGTGGCAGTTCTTGAGGCTGATGGACTTGTTGCCCACGCCTGGAATCTCGGCGCCCATGCCCTTGCTGAGGGAGCGGCCCCAGATGCGCCCTTCGCCGAGAACGGCGATGTTGCCAATCCCTTCGCCCCAAATCAGACTGTTGTGGAAGTGGCTGTGGCCGAAATCCTGGTATTTGTCCCATTCGTTGGGCTCGGCCGGGTCGAACCCGCCGCCGGCGCCCTGCGCGGGAGGGTCGGCCGCGATGATGGTGGCGCCGGCATCGAGGTAGAGCGAGATGTCGCTCTTCAGATGGATGGAATAGCACAGGTAATTGCCGGCCGGGAACAGGACTGTTCCGCCGCCCGCGGCGCTGGCCGCTTCAATGGCCTTGTTGATGGCTGGCGAGTCGAGCGTTTTGCCGTCGCCCGTGGCCCCGAACGTTCGCACATCGAAGGAACCCGCGGACGGCGGCATCGCAGCGGCGTGCGCTATTCCTTGTCCTGCCTGAAAGGCCAGGCCAGTTCCCGCCAGTCCCGCGCCGGCGCGCTTCAAAAACTCTCGACGTAGATTCTCAGTTGACATAGGTCCGCTCCCGAAAAAATGACCAAAACGAAAGTATAGCGAGTTGCGGACTCGATACCCAATCCGCGGATGAACGAAGCAAGGCCGTGGCGCTCGCCGGGGGCCGGGATCTGATGGTGGTGGACACGCCGGAAGCCCTGCCAGTAGCCGCGCGCGACCGCGACCCGGTTGGCAGGCGAAAGCGCCCAATGCCACTTAAATAAGCCGCTGCGGTGTCCGGAATAAATCGTGGGGCGGTCCGCGGCGCACCGTGGAGCAGGCGTTTCGCCTGCCATGCCGGTATTCCTACCGGCATTCCCTTGTACTGGTCCCCAAAATTGAGACACGGGCATACCGACACTTTGCCATTGAAAGGAGAATGGAAAATGGCAAAGCGAGCGCAGTATAGCCTGGATTTTAAGCGGCGGGCGGTCGCCCGCATGCGGACCTGTGACAGCATCGTAGCGCTGGCT
>JBAWDI010000736.1:0-14382 GCA_049590695.1 Bryobacteraceae bacterium | reverse complement strand
CTCCAGCGGCGTGCGGCGGGCTGGTGGTCCGCCGTGAAGCGTCATCCGCAGGGCCTTGGGGATATCTCTGGAATCGAGCACGCGCCCTTGGCAGTTAGCCAGCATTCCGAGAATGCAGTTTTCCAGTTCGCGCACATTGCCGGGCCAGTGGTGGGCCGTCAATTCGTTCACCGCGTTGGGAGCCATCGCCAGCACATCGTCCCCGCCGTGCTTGTGGATGAAATGCCGGATCAACGCCGGAATGTCGCTTTTCCGCGCCCGCAGCGGGGGCACATGAACGGTATGCACGCACAAGCGAAAGTACAATTCGGGGCGGAACCGTCCGGCACGGATGGCGGCTTCCAGATCGCGGTTTGTGGCCGCTATGACGCGCCCTTCGAACTTGCGCACGGCATCGCCCCCGAGGGGACGGAACTCACGATCCTGGAGAACCCGGAAGAACTTCGCTTGCAAAGCCAGCGGAAGTTCAGCCACCTCGTCGAGGAGGAGGGTGCCGCGCGCGGCGGTTGCCAGCAGGCCGGGCCGGTCGGCGACGGCGCCGGTAAAGGCCCCGCGGACGTGCCCGAAGACCTCGCTTTCCACGATATCGGGCGAGAGGGCGCCACAATCCAGCGCGACGAAGGGCCGGTCCTTGTCGGGCCCCTGTTGGTGGATGGCCCGCGCCACCAATTCCTTGCCGGTTCCGGTTTCGCCGGTGATGAGGACCGGTTGGCGCTTCCCCGCGATCCGGGGAAGGGCATGGAACACGGCCAGCATGGCCGGCGATCGACCGACCATTCCGCCAATGCCCCGCTCGGCATCGAGTTGGAACCGGAGCGACAGATTCTCCGTGCGCAGGGCGCGAAGCTGCGCCAGACGCTGCAGCGTGGCTTCGAGTTGGCCGGCCTCGAAGGGCTTCACGAGATAGTCGTACGCGCCCAGCCGGATCGCCTGGACGGCGGAAGAGACGGAGGCGAATCCGGTCATGAGCACGACGTCGGGGCCGCCATTGCCGGGCGAAATGGATCGCAGCAGGTCAACCCCGTCCATGCCGGGCATTCGCACGTCGCTGAGCACGACATCGACCTCGTGTTGGTCCAGAGCGGACAGTGCGTCTGGCGCGGACTTTACAATCAGCACAGCGTGCCCGGCTTGGGATGCCACCTGGCGGCAAAACTCCACCACGCCTCGATCGTCATCGACCACCAGAACCGTCATTCCGCCTCGAAACTTGCCACTGCCACATGCGATTGTCGCATGCTTTCTCCCGCCCAGGCGTCGCAGTTCTGAGAATCGGAGGATCGGAATAGAACGCATGGTTCGCCCGCGGCGACCGCGGAACGACGCGAACCTGTTGTAACGATGGCGCTTCTGGCCGCCGCGAACCGCGGAAACCAAATTGCCTGCGAGGTGGGACACATGGCCAAACACAGGCCCGCCGCGCAGTCGCAACTCGAAGCTCTGATTCACCGGAGGACCGGGATCGAAATGGCCATCCGAGAGATGGAAACCTATTTAGCCTGGGATCGAAAGCACCCTCAATGGGAAAAATGGGGGGGAGCTGGCCGCGCCTCCGCTCGCCGGCGTCGCAGATCCGGGAAGGCAGATCCGGGATAGCGATCCGGCGGCCCCGTCCTTTCCGGAACAGATCGGAAGCGCCACGGTTTATGCACAAGTTTGCCACATGCCGATCCCGGTAAGTGTATGCACTGGCGGGGCGAAAAAATTGTTGAAAAAGGCCGCCGGAGGAGAATTGCGGCTGGCTTTTCGAGCGGCGCTCGCGATACAAAGAGAGAGTCCATTAGGCGGTTGCGCAGCCGGGATGGCAAATCTCGGGGGAGGTGGTCATCCTGGTTGCGCAGGCGTATGAAGAGGCCGGGCCCAGAGGGCACCCCCAATCGGCCGCAGATTGACAATCTGCCCCACTATGCGGCGGCGTGAGCGTGCACCGGCGTCAGCCAGGAGTGGCGGTCGGGGGTGGCGCCGCTGATGATTCCGAAAAATTCCTTCTGCAACTTCTCCGCAACCGGGCCGCGGCGGCCCTTGCCGACCGGAACGCGATCGACGGAGCGGATGGGCGTGATTTCGGCGGCGGTGCCGGAGAAGAAGACTTCATCGGCGATGTACAGCATCTCGCGCGGCACGATGGCCTCGACCAGCGGAATGCCGAGATCGCGGGCCAGCGTGAGGATGGCGTCGCGGGTGATACCGGGGAGCACGGAAGCGCCCAGCGGCGGGGTGTGGATCTTGCCGTCGCGCACCACGAAGATGTTCTCGCCGGAGCCTTCACTGACATAGCCGGCGGCGTCCAGGGCGATGCCCTCGGAGTAGCCGTTGGCCAGGGCTTCCATCTTGATAAGCTGCGAGTTCATGTAGTTGGCGCCAGCCTTGGCGAGAGCGGGCAGCGTGTTGGGGGCCAGGCGGGTCCAGCTCGAGACGCACACGTCCACGCCTTCGGCGAGGGCTTCTTCTCCCAAGTACTGGCCCCACTCCCAGCAGGCGATATAGACGTCAATCGGATTCTTGAGCGGGTTGACGCCCACCTCTCCGTATCCGCGCAGCACGATGGGGCGGATGTAGCAGGCATCTAGGTGGTTCACGCGGACCACTTCGAGCATGGCTTCGGCGAGTTGCTCGGCGGAGAAGCCGAGATTCTCCATGCGGTAAATCCTGGCCGAATCCACCATGCGGCGGACGTGCTCGCGCAGCCGGAAGACGGCGGGTCCGGCGGGTGTGGAGTAGCAGCGGATTCCTTCGAAGACGGAGCTGCCGTAACTGACCACGTGCGAGAGGACGTGGATGGTGGCCTCGTCCCATCGAATGAAGCGGCCGTTATGCCAGATCTTTTCAGTGGGCGTCAACATGGGTCAATTATAACTTAGGGCTTGGGGGATTTGAGTGAACGCTCCGTTTGGCGCGAGTGTGGATTTCTCCGATGTTCAAGCCGGTGAGCGCGGTGGCAATGGCGCCGCCGAGGAACAGCGGGACAGCCTGCGCGCCCAGCAGGATGAATGAGAACGTCTTGGCATCGTTGGTTTCAACATCGAAGAGCCGGAGGGCCGCCACACAGGCGACATTCAGCAGGCCGACATTGCCGGGAGCGTTGGGCAGCACGGTTGCCACGCGGATGATCGCGAGCACGCCCGCCGCCACCCAGAAGGAAAGGTCCAGTCCATAGGACTTCATGAGGCCATAGACCGTGACGACTTGCAGCAGCAGGTAAAGCAGGCTGATGAGGGAGGTCGCCCCGAGGGTGCGCGGATTACCCATCAGTTGAAGACCCTCGACGACGTGGCGCAGAGTGGAGGACCAACGGCTCTCGTTGTCCACGGCGTGCGCCTCGCGCCTGGTGAACACAATCCAGATCAGGGCGCCGGTGCTGAGGACGATGAGCGCGCCCAAGACCTGCACCAGGATGATCAGGTCCCTGGGGATTCCCTTGACGAAGCCGGCGGTAATGACGAAGGCGAGCAACATCCAGACGCCGTCGATCAGACGCTCGACGGCGGCGGAAGCGAAGCTGAGCGAGAGGCGCAGATCGCTCCAGTGAGCCAACAGGTAGCAGCGGATCAGTTCGCCGGCGCGCAAGGGGAGCACTTCATTGGCGAACAGCCCGATATAAATGGCCTGCACGGTGCGCCAGAAACTCAACCGGACGACGGGGGCAAGCAGGGTGTCCCATCGCCAGGCGTGCGCGATGTAAACAGCGAGGTCGGCCAGGATGGCGAAGCTCACCCACCTCCAATCGAGGGAGCGAATGGCTGGCATGAGTTCGCTGACGCGATAGCCGTGGAGCACCCACAGCAGGCACCCGATGGCAAGGCCATAGCCCAGCACCTGGGGCAGCCAGGAAGGAATTTTGCGGCGCGAAGGCGAGCGGCTCATCCGATCGGGTGATCTCCGGGTGTTACGAGTTTATGATAGCGTGGCGGGGCGGAATTCTCACCGCCGAGTACCGCGACCGTTTGACCGCGGATGGCTCAGTTCCGATTTTCCCACCGGTTCGCTGGTCCTGTGAGCCTCGCAGCCGGCAGGCCCGCGCACGAGCGGTTAACTGAGTTCGCGCCAGTCCTGCTCATTCAACTCGACTTTGTGCTTCTTCGCGGCGGATTGGATACGTTTCCAGGCGGCGTCGCGTTGAGAGTCGGTTACCCCTTCGACCTGCTTGAAGCGGGCAATTGCGTTGCGCACGTGAGCAGCGTCATGGATGGGTTCTTTGCGTTCCTTGGGGAAAGCGAAGTTCTCGTCGGCGATCTGACCGCGGCCAGCTTCAGTGATCTTGGACATGCTTCTTGCTGGGCAAGCCAATGGCCACTTTACCCGCGCCATCGCAGGAACGCGGCCACACCGCCGACCGATTCGAGCAAACCCGCGTCTTCAATAAACGTCACGGTTGCGCCGCTTTGCTTGGCTTTCGTCACCAGTAGATCGGGCAGGGACGCTTGCCGCGGTTCTTCGCTGGTCGTTCCTCCCCCTGAATCGGGAAGCTCCGGCGCCAGAATGGCTCGCACTTCCTCCGGCAGCGGATGGCTCTCCTCGAGCGCGCCGCTGACCATCAATTCATCGACTTGTCCGTTGGCCAGGGCTTCCAGCGTCTCCTCGAGCCCGACTACAGCCAATCCGCGCGCGCGATATTGCCGCATCAGCCGGTCCACCTTTTCCGCGGCAGTCCGGGCTTCTTGCTCCAGCAGCTTGGCGAGAGTGGCCGTCAGGACATTCTGCTCGGAAGCATGAATATCGAGCTTCATGACCTCCACCATGGAGACCATTTCCGGAGGCAGGTGTTCTTGAAGAAGCGGAATCACAACTTGATCCCCGGCCAGGATGATGTGACTTACTTTGTCCTCGCGGACAATCTGAGCCAGGCGTTCCATGACCTCTTTGGCGTGCTCCTCGTGGGCGTTCCCCACACGCCGCTGGTAGCGGGCTTGCGACCATCCACCGACCTTGACTCGATGAACTTTCTTGCCTTTCACATCCTCCGCGCTGATGACGTGGTCGAGCCCGAAGACGAAGATACGCGCCGTGTTCGTGTCCGTAAGCACCGCGGCGTACCGCGGGTACTGCTCATCCAGACGGGCCAGATGATACAGATGAGGTTGGGGGCACGCGTAGACGCGGTTATCGCTGACAGGGCTTGTCAACTGGATGGCCTCGAAGAATTCTCTCGCGCCCCAACACGCGAATATGGCTACTCCGTTCGCCGCGGAATCGATCTGGCCGGCGGCATACGAAACGATTCGCTCCGCGTCTCGATCGAAACTGTGACGCTCGGGGGATCCCGGCGCCCAGGTCCTCGCGAGAGCTTTGAATTCGCGATGCAGATACGGCGCCGAGTCGGGCGTGCGCCCGTGCCGATCCGGCTGAGTGTTCAGGTACACGCTCACCACCGGCAGCGTAGTGGGCTCGAATGCCACCAGACGCGCAAGAGGCTCTTCCATGGTGGTCGCAAGTTGGTCTGTTATCGTGGAGGACACGACAAAACATGAGCACGTCGCGGGCCAAAGCGCAAATGCCCATCCCGCGGCTATTTCAGCTCTGAGAAAGCCGTGGGCGTCATGTAGACCGATTCGGTTTTCTGCACGATCGGGCCGGCGGCTTCGGACTCCGCTTTGGCCTTCACCCATTCGGGATCGGCGCGGAACGCATCCCAGTTCTTGTGGGCGGCTTCCAGGCTGGGATGCGCCAGGATGTAGATCAGCGTGTTCTTGGATTTCTCCGGGTCTTGCGGCACCCAATAGCCGATGCTCTCCATCCCGTGACGCTTGAAAATGGCGATGGTGTGGTCGCGGAAGCGGGCCTTGAGGGCCTCCAGCTTGCCGTCGTAGCAGGTGTACGTGCGGAGTTCGTAGACGCGGTTCTGCGCCAGGGCCAAACCGGAAAGCAGCAGGAACAATACAAGAAGTCTGCGAGTCATGAGGATAGTGTACAGCGATTCCGGTTCAATTCTTACGGTGGTGTTCGAGCTCGTGCTCGGAGATCAACTGGCGCAGGGTGTTTTCCAGCTCGGCCACGCGGCGGGCCAGATCGTCGATGGCCTGGCCTTCCGGATCGGGCAACATGCCGTGCTCCAGCACGCCGTTCCCGCCGCGCGTGCGCACCACCCGGCCGGGAATTCCCACCACGGTCGAATTGTCCGGAACGGGATGCACCACCACGGAACCGGCGCCGATTTTGACGTTGTCGCCAATTCTGATATTGCCCAGCACTTTGGCGCCGCTCCCTACCACCACGTGGTTGCCGAGCGTGGGGTGGCGTTTGCCTTTTTCGTTGCCGGTGCCGCCCAGCGTCGCTCCCTGGTAGAGCAGCACGTCGTCGCCGATTTCGGTGGTTTCGCCGATCACCACCCCCATGCCGTGGTCGATGAAGAAGCGCCGGCCGATGGTGGCGCCGGGGTGAATCTCGATCCCCGTCAGGAAGCGGCCGATCTGCGAGACGAGGCGCGGCGCCAGCGGCACCCTCCAGCCATACAGTTTGTGGGCCAACCGATGCAGCAGGATGGCATGGAAGCCGGGGTAACAGAGGACGATCTCCAGCACGCTCTTGGCGGCCGGGTCTTCCCGGAAAATGGTGCCGATCTGTTCCTTGATGGCTCGAAACATACCGATTCAGTGCGCCGGAGCCGTGTCCATGCGGGGCGCCAGCAGATCCTCTTTGCGCTTGACCAGCGTCGCAGTATTGAAGCTGGCGATTTCAAATCCATGGCCGTGCGTGATGGCGTCGGTGGGGCAGGCTTCCACGCAATACCCGCAGAAAATGCAGCGGTTGTAATCGATGTTGTAAACCTTGGCGTAGCGCTCCCCGCCGGAGATGCGCACCAGATCGGTGTTCTCCGCGGCCTCGATATAGATGCAGTTGGAGGGACACGCGACGGCGCATAGGAAGCAGGCCACGCACTTTTCGAGGCCGTTGGCATCGCGCTCGAGCACGTGGACGCCGCGGTAGCGCTCTTCAAACCTGGGCGGCTCGTCGGGATAGTATTCCGTCACGGTGGGAGACATCATCTCCTTGAACGTGACGCCCATCCCCCGGGCGATGGAGGCGGCGGTATCCAGAATCTCTCCGATGGGGTTCGGCATGGTGCCTGCTTCTATTCTAGCGTGGGTTGAAGCTCCGCACGGGAGCCTAATTCCGCGAGCCTCAACCGGGCTTCCATTCGGGCACGTTGTCGCCCTGCCGGAACACCTCGACGCCAGCCTGGCCGCCGAGCCATTCGATTTCCCGCTTGCTCCAGCCTTCGATAACGCGCGAGATGCCGCCGTCGCGCTCCAACAGAAACACGGTGGGCACGCTGGAAATCCCGAATGCGTTGCTCGCCGGGTAGCCGCTCCGCCCGCTATCGAGCAGCGTGGGCAACGTGAGGCCGAATTCCCGGTTGAACTCGCGGGAATCTTCGGCGTCGTCCTGCGAGATGGCGTAGACCGGCAGCGTGCCGGCCTTGTGGATGCGCTCGAGAAACGGGAATGTGAGCTGGCACACCGGGCACGTGGTCTTGAAGAAGGCGATCACCGCCGGGCCGTTGGCGACGATCTCCTGAAGCGCCGCGGTGCCGCCATCCAAACGGGGCAGGCGGAAATCCGGCGCGCGCGAGCCGGGGTCGAGGAGTTTGCGGTGTTTACCAGCGGCCATAGTTCAAGTGTACGACGGCGGCCAGGCTTGTCCCATTTGCGGACAATGAGATTCTGCAATCCTCAGTGTTCCGTGCGCTTTTGTTTTGGCCGGAGGCGTGCAAGTACAGAGTACCGGTTAATATGTTCAGCGACATCCGGTACGCCTTTCGGTCCCTGGCTGCCCGGCCGGGGTTTACGGTCACCGCCATCCTGATGCTGGCGCTCGGGATCGGCGCGAACACCTCCATTTTCAGCGCGCTGGACGCCACGCTGCTGCGGCCGCTGCCCTTTGCCGAGCCTGATCGGCTGGTGGGGGTTTACGAATCCTATCAAGGCCGCCCTGGCGGCAATGGCGTGGCGGCGTTTCTCGATTGGCGCCAACAGAACACGGTTTTCGAAGACATCGCGCTGACCGAATTCGACGCTATCGCCCTTACCGACGAGAAGCTGACAGGTTCCGATGCGCCGGAAAGGATCCTGGGAGCAAGCGTAACCACCGCGTTTTTTCCGCTGCTTGGCATCCAGCCCTTGCTCGGCAGAGTGTTCCTGCCGGACGAGGACAATCCCGGCAAAGACACTGAGATCATCCTGAGCCACGGCTTCTGGCAGAGGCGCTTCGGCTCGCGGCGGGACGCGATCGGCCAGTCCCTGACGGTGCACGGGAGACCTTACACGGTGATCGGAGTCATGCCGCCGGGGTTCCGCTGGTCCTCGGGCGCGCCGAGCGAATACTGGGTGCCGCTGGCCTACGACCGCCAAGCTTCCTGGCGGGTACAGCATCAATACGGCGCAATCGCGCGGCTCAAGCGGGGCGTTTCCATGGCCACCGCGCAGGCCCAAATGAGCGCGATTGCCCAGCGCGTGGAACAGCAGTTCCCCGCGACCAACAAGGGATGGGGCGTGCTGGTGGCGCCGCTCAGCGAGGAATTTGTCGGCGACGCGCGCCCGGCCCTGCTGGTGCTCTCGCTGGCAGTGGGGTTTGTGCTGCTGATCGCATGCGCCAACGTTGCCAACCTGATGCTGGCGCGGGCCGCGGGACGGGCGCGGGAGATCGCCATCCGCGGTGCCCTGGGAGCGAGCCGGGGACAAATCATTCGGCTGGTCCTGGCGGAAAGCATCCTGCTCTCTTTGGCGGCCGGCGCACTCGGGCTGATCCTGGCGCTTTGGGGAGTGGATTTGCTCTCAGCGCGGCTGCCGGCTTACGTGGACCTGCTGCGGCCCATCGAGATTGACGGCCGCGCGCTGGCATTCACGCTGGCGGTTTCCATCGCCACCGGAATTCTGTTCGGGCTGGCTCCGGCTCTTCGCAGCTCGAAGGGCGGGGTTCACGAAGCGCTGAAGTCCGCCGGCCCCTCAGCCGGGATGAGTCCGGCGCGCGGCCGGTTCTTGAAGGCCGTCACGGTATGCGAGATCGCACTCGCGGTGATCCTCGTGATCTCCGGCGGGCTGCTCATCAAGAGCTTCGCCGGTCTGTTTGCCGTAAACCTGGGATTCCGAACGGAGAATCTGCTGACCATGCACGTAGGGCTTCCGTGGCCCCAATACAGAGCGGAGGAGCGGCGCATGGCGTTTTACCAGGACCTCCTCAAGCGCGTTGGCTCACTGCCCGGGGTGGAATCGGCGGGGGCGGTAGACATGCTGCCGATGAGCAAGAACTACTCCGGAGGGGGCTTCACCATCGAAGGCCGCGCTGCGCCCGATACGTGGAAGAAAATGTCCGCCCAGTTTCTGACTGCTACTCCGAGCTACTTCAGAGCGGCGGGCGTACCGTTGCGCCGCGGCCGGCTGTTCACCGACCAGGACGTTCCGGGCTCGCCCGCGGTGATTCTCATCAACGAAACCATGGCCCGGCGTTTCTGGCCGAATGAGGACCCGATTGGCCAGCGAATCCGAAGGGGCACGCGGGTGCTGACGATAGTCGGGATCGTCGGCGATGTCCGGCACAATGGCCCGGCCAAGGAAACCGATCCACAATTCTACTTTCCGTATGCGCAGCAGCCCTCCGGCACAATGTCCCTGGCCGTGCGCACGGCGGCGGAGCCTTTGAAGCTGGCCGCGGCCGTGCGGGCGGAAATCCGCGGGATGGAGCGGGAGGCCCAGGTTACACGCGTCCAGACCATGGAGCGTTCGCTCTCGGATTCGGTAGCCGGCCCGCGCGTGCTGACGGTTTTGCTGGGCAGCTTCGCCGGATTTGCGCTGGTCCTGGCGGCTATGGGGCTGTACGGGGTCATCGCGTACTCGGTGAGCCAGCGGACGCATGAACTGGGGGTGCGCATTGCGCTCGGCGCCGACCGCGGCGACGTGCTGAAGCTGGTGCTCGGCGAGGCCCTGGTCCTGGCGGTGGCCGGCATCACGATCGGCATGGCGGGAGCGTTCGCGGGCACGCGGCTGCTTTCTTCCCTTTTGTATCGAGTCGCCGCGAGAGACCCTGCCATCTTCGTCGCTGTTCCGGTGCTGCTGGCCCTGGTGGCTCTGGCCGCGAGTTATGTTCCCGCGCGGCGGGCCGCCGCAATCGAGCCGCTGGCAGCGCTGCGGTGCGAGTGAGAGTTGCATCGCTCATCAGCAGATATGATGTCTGATGTGCTAGCATAGAGGTGTGAGGACCACTTTGGAAATCGATGATGACCTGGTGCAGGTTGCCAGGCAGCTCGCGCAACAGCGCAAGACGACCATGGGGCAGGTAATTTCCGAATTGGCTCGCAAGGCAATGGAGCCGAAGAACGCGCCCCGGAAGCGAAACGGAGTACTGCTGTTCGACCCGAAGCCCGGCGCGAGAAAACCAAGCGTGGCGTTGGTCAATGAACTGCGGGATGCGGAATGAGCATCGCACTGCTGGATGTCAACGTGCTCGTCGCGCTACATGATCCATCTCACCCGAATCACGAAGAGGCCCACCGCTGGTTTGGCCGCCACCGCAAGCGTGGTTGGGCCACCTGTCCGGTCACTGTCAATGGTTGTGTTCGCGTCCTGAGCAACCCTTCCTACCCCAGCGTGACTGCGACGCCGGCGGAGGTGGCGTCCCGTCTCAGAATCTTGTGCGCCGGTCCGGATCATGTATTCTGGAGCGACTCGGTTTCGCTGCTGGATGAGTCGCTGTTCCGTCCGCAAGCGATCGCAGGCCATCGGCAGATTACGGATATCTATCTGCTCGGCTTGGCGTTCCGGCACGGCGGCAGACTTGCCACGTTCGATCGGTCGATTCCCCTCAAGGCGGTTGTAGAGGCCGGTCCGGCTCACCTCGAACTGATATGACGCCATGTCTAGAGAGCGAATTATGCATAGAAAATCTGCCTTAGTTATTGCCGCATTGGCGGCCCTTGCGGCGCTGCTGTGCGGCTGCGGGAATCAGAAGGCCCAGTTGCCGGCCGAACTGGCGCTGCCGGATTTCGTGGTGACACCCGACGGCATGGCGATTGCGCCCGACGGCGATCTACTGCTGGCCTGCCCCAACTTTGCCAGCCCCGGCGTTCCCGGCCGCTTCGTCAAGATCGGCAAGGACCGCAAGGTCCGCGATCTGTTCGAATGCCCCCACCTTCCCGAGACCGGCAGGGCCTGCCCCATGGGAGTCGAATTTGGCCCGCAAGGCGACTTGTACGTGGTCGACAATCAGAACTGGGCGGCCGGAAACGGGCCTAACGGCGAGATCAACCAGGGCCGCATCCTGCGCCTGCGCCTCAATGGCGACAAGCTCGTCGAAACCACCGTGCTTGCCCAGGGAATCAGCCATCCCAACGGGCTGAGGCTGCGCAACGGCCAGGTGTACGTTACCGTATCCAAGCTGCCCAAGGTCAAGCGGCCCGACGGCCTCATGGTCAGCGCGGTCTACCGTTTTCCCGCGGACGGCCGGAATATCCAGGTGAACGATACCCTGGACGACCCCAACCTTCTGGCGAGCTTCGTCACCGAAAACAAGTTCGCGCAGTACGGCCTGGATGGCATCGTTTTCGATAGCAAGGGCAACCTGTTCGTGGGCAATTTCGGCGATGGCGAGATCAGCAAGCTGACCTTCGACGATCAGGGCAGCCTCACCGGCAACACTGTGTTCGCCAAAACGGATCACGACTACTCGCTCGACCCCAAGCTGCCGGGTTTCCTGGCCAAGGCTACCAAAGCCAAGATGCGGACCACGGATGGAATGTGCGTTGACAAGGCCGATAACATCTATGTTGCCGACTTCTCGAACAACGCCATCGCCGAGGTCACGCCCGCCGGCGTGATTTCCGTGCTGGCCCAGAACGGCGACACCGGCGGCCGCAATGGCGATCTGAACGAGCCTGGAGAGCCGATTGTCTGGAACGGCATGCTGGTAGTGTCGAATTTCGATGCCGTGATGGAGCCCGACAAGGTGAACGCCCATCACGAATCTCCGGCGACTCTATCGCTGCTGAGGCTGCCATGAGGCTTCTCTCAACGGTGGTGGGCGGGGCCATCTGCGGCGCGCTCGCTTTTGGCATCTGGCCGGAGATGTGGAAGACTTACGGCATTATGGGCGGCTGGATCACCGCCACAATTGTCATTAGCATCTGCTGGTACATGAACCACTGGATTGGGATGATCTGGAACGAGCCGGGCCGCATCTGGGTCGACCAGGGTTGGGCGGTCTCGTCCGCCGGCATCGTGTGGGCGGTGGTGCGCTTCCACTCCGAGTTTATGCTGTGCCTGCCCGGGGTGGTCTGCTGCCTGATCGGCGGGAGCCTGGCCGGCGTGTTGGCGGCGCAGGTAAAGAAGCGGCATCCCAGTTTCAATCGGAGCCCGTATGTATGAAATGCTGTCGCAGTACGCGGGCGCAATCGGCATGCCGCCGGTCAGCATACTCACCACCATTTTCGGCGCCTTCTGCGTAACCTTCACCGTGATTATCTGCTGGGGCAGGCTGGTGGAGGATTTCGGCCCGATTGGCGGCATGATGGCGGCTGCGTTCATCATCGGCACCTTCTGGGTCTTGAATCATAAGTTGCCGGGCTTTGGCATCAACCCCGAAATGATTCCGCATCCGGACGGAGGCTTCAAGCAATTCGGCTTGATCTATCAGGGCTTCCGGGGCGCGGCTCCATGGGTGGACATGGGCACGGCCATCGCCTCGGGTCTGTGGATTTGCGGGTTGTGCGAAACCGCGCGCGGCCGCAGGCTGTGGGCCGCGGCGGAATCCGGGCCGCGGGTTCTGGCGACCATCGTCGGGGGCATCATCGGCGGAGCGATGGTCGGGTTGATCGGCTGGACCGGCGCCAACCTGTTCGGCTACAAGTAACCATGGCGAAATACCTCTTAGCGCACGACCTGGGTACCAGCGGCAACAAGGCCACGCTGTACACCACCGATGGCAGTCTGATCGCCAGCCGCACGTGCCCCTACGACACCCGCTTCTTCAACGGAAACTGGGCCGAGCAGGACCCGCGCGACTGGTGGAGCGCCATCCGCCGTTCTACCCAGGAGCTGCTGATCGAGGCCCGGGCCGACGCTTCCGACATCGCCGTGGTGGCGCTCAGCGGGCAGATGATGGGCTGCACGCCGGTGGACAGGGAAGGGAATTCACTGCGCCCTTCGATCCTCTACTGCGATCAACGGGCCACGCGGGAAGCCGCGCAGGTGCTCGCGAAGATCGAGCCGAAGAGCTTCTACGCGATCGTTGGCCACCGCGTCAGCGCTTCGTACTCGCTCGAAAAGTTGATGTGGATCCGCGACAATGAGCCCGAGGTCTACGCCCGCACTCACAAGACGCTCTGCGCCAAGGATTACATCAACTGCCGCCTCACCGGGCGCATGGCCACGGACTACTCCGATGCTTCCGGGACCAATGCGTTCGACCTCAACACCTTCCGCTGGTCGGAGAAGATCATCGATCTGGCCGCGCTGGACGGCGCGAAATTTCCGGAGCCGCTGCCCTCCACAGCCATCCTGGGAACGGTCACATCGCGCGCCGCCCGCGAGACCGGTTTGCGGGAAGGCACGCCGGTGGCGGTTGGCGGCGGAGACGGAAGTTGCGCGGGCGTGGGCGTGGGCTGCATCCGGCCCGGAACGGCCTACAACTACCTGGGTTCGTCTTCGTGGGTGGCACTGACGGTCGAAAAACCGATTGTCGATAGCCAGATGCGCACCATGAACTGGGCCCACTGCGTCCCCGGCTATCTGCATCCCAGCGGCACCATGCAGACCGCCGGTTCCAGCCATGCCTGGCTGAAGAACACGCTCTGCGATGTGGAGGTGCGGGAGGCCGCCGCGCGAGGCGTCAGCCCCTACCAGTTGATCGACGAAGCTGTGGCCGGCGTGCCCGCCGGCTCCAACGGAGTCTTGTTCCTGCCGTACATGTTGGGCGAGCGGACGCCGTGGTGGAACCCCAATGCGCGCGGAGCGTTCGTGGGACTCAACCTGGCGACGCGGCGCGAGGATATGTTGCGCGCGGTGATCGAAGGCATCACCATGAACCTCGGCATTATAGTCAACATTTTTCGCGGCCACGTGCCCATCGATGCCATCACGGTGATTGGCGGCGGCGCGCGCAGCCAGGTGTGGCGGCAGATCATGGCGGACGTGTATGGATGCCCCGTGCAATCGCTCAACTTCCTGGAGGAAGCCACGTCGATGGGCGCGGCGGTGATTGGCGGCGTGGCGGCCGGCCTGTTCCCCGATTTCGACGTGATTCACCGCTTCGTGCGGGTGGATCGAACCGCCACGCCCAACGCGGAAAATCAGAGGGTGTACAGCAGGCTGATGCCGGTATTCGAGAAAACGTACCGTTCGCTAATAGAAGTCTACGACGATCTGGCGAAGTCGCGGGCAAGCTAAAGCATGCCCC
>JBAWDI010000735.1:0-4604 GCA_049590695.1 Bryobacteraceae bacterium | reverse complement strand
CCGCATCGGTATGGACTCTGCGTTTAGAGCCATGTTTGTATGCCTCCCATTTCCGTCAATATGACATCCGTTTATCTTGTCACACCCGGGGCTGACGCCCCGGGCGTAACTCGGCCGCCACTGCAATTATAGCCCCGCGAATCAATCGCGGCGTAGTTAAAACTGGATCCGCCCCACGAGCTGGCCGTTGCGCACCGTGGGGGTTGCGCCGCCCGCCGCCTGGATCGGCGTCACCAAAGTATTGATGTATCCGAAGCCGGAAACGGTCATCTTTCCGTTGTACACCTGCGTTGGGGACGCGTTGCTCGACGCCGGTGCATTCAGGAACACGCGGTTGAATACATTGAAGAACTCAGCCCGGAAACTGAACGTCACCTTCTCCCGAATACGGAAGACGCGTCCCAGACTCAAATTCTCGGCTGGCTGCCGCTGCCACCGATAGTCGTTGTAGCAACTTGCGTGGTGCTGCTGGCGCTGTGCCTTCTGCTGTGCCGAGTCTGAGCGGCTGCGCAATTCACGAAATCCGAGGGTCTGGCGTTCGGAGTAGTCGCTGGCGTCGGCTGCCTGTTGAATCCCGCGCTGATCCCGGTTCTGGCAGCATGGTCGATTGCGTCCGCCGTGCGGTGCAGGCTACAGTGGCGCCACGTGCCGGCGTTTCTCGCCGTGGCCGCGGTAGTCGTCCTATCGATGCTGGCGCCGTGGGCCATACGGAACTACAGGGTACTGGGGTCGCTCATCTGGACCCGTTCCAATTTCGGGCTGGAATCGCAGGTCTCCAACAACAACACGATGACGGCCGATCTGGAGCGCAATGTACGCCTGCCTGGATTCGCTTCGTTACATCCGCTTGCGGGTCCGGACGAGCGGGCCAAAGTGCGAATCGCCGGCGAAGTGGCGTACCAACGTTCCAAGCAGCGGCAGGCGCTCGCATGGATCGCTTCTCACAAGCGCCGGTTCCTGCTGCTGACTGCCGGACGTTTCCGGCTGTTCTGGCTGCCCAACATGCGACGGCCGTGGCAAGCGGTGTGCTCCCGGAGAGCCTGGCCGTGACGGATGAGCATCAGCCCCATCGGCCAAATACGCCGAGCCTAGTGGAGAGCGGAAGCGGAATAATGGACCGTGCCGAAGTGAGGCAGCGTGATGCAGGCAGCAAGACACGGGTGAGGCCGCACGTGCTCTTGGCCGGAGGTGAATGCACTCCAGGGTTTGTCTGGGCCATATGTGGCGTCTCCAGGCGCGATCATTTTCGAACCGCAAACAGTGGCTTAAGCAGTTCTTCGCCAGCCGAGGGACGGTACAATGCAGGGAGAGCCATGCACATGACAGCCGCTGTTCCGGCACCCTCTTCCGTCCGGCCGGCCTCACGGATTCTATGGTTTGCGATCCCTGTGGCGCTGTACGTGTTGTCTGTAGCATTGACCCAGCCGCCATTCATCGGCGATACCATCGTCTATGCCCGCCAGATCAGTGCCGCCCGAAACTTCTCGGACACGCAGTTGTGGGAATTCGGACACGTATTGCTCCGGCCCATTGGGTTTGTTTGCTCACCTTTGTTTCTGGCCCTGATCCCGGACGCCGCGGCATGGACGCCCGCACTCAAGATTGCTTATGGGTTGGAGTGGTTAAACCTGGTGAGCGGACTGATTGCCGTGGTCCTGATCGCCGACCTGTGTCGCCGTCTGATGGCGAACGTTGTGTGGGTGATCATTCCGGCGCTCGTCTTCGTTTGGGGAGACGCGCTGCTGGCCTACTCGCAAAGCGGGAGTTCCTACATCCCGGCGCTGGCCTGTCTGCTCGGAGGCATGTGGTGGCAATTGACTCGGCCACGGGCGGCCATCGCCGGGCCGGCCTTGATGTACGGATTGGCCGCGCTGTTCTGGTTTCCTTTCGCCCTGGTCATCCCGGCCGCCTCATGTGCCCGCATACTCGCACCGAAGGCCTTGTCCGGCGGATCCGGAATGTCCTGGGGCCAAGCATTCCAGTGCGCCCTCCTGAGCGGGGCCCTTCTCGGCGCGGGCATCGGTACGGCCGCAATCATGGCGGGCGTTCATTCCTTCCCGCAGTTGCACTCCTGGGTAAGTTCGGCGTCTCATGACCAACACCAGAACCGGCAGTTGGTTCGTGCCGTCAGCGGCTGCGCCCGGCTGCTGATCGACCTGGGCGGGGATGGTGTGTACCTGAAGCGCTTCACTTTCAAGGACCCCTACAATCCGGTCAGCGCCGCTGCGATCTTTCGCCTGACCGTCTGGAAGCTCGGCCTCTTCTATCTCTTCCTCGGCGCGGTCGTGCTTCTGGTGTGGCGAACGATCCGCGACCGTCCCCTGTTGGCGCTGCTGACCCTGGCCACTGTGCCGCTTTTCCTGTTCGCCGTATTTCTGTTCGAGCCAAGTTCTCCGGAGCGATTTCTTCCTGCCTTGCCGTTTCTGATCCTGGCGCTCGCGGCCGGCTGGAACGCGCCCGGCGGTTTCCCGGTCGCGGCCGCACGTGGAGTGGTTTGCCTGTTCGCCCTGCTGTTGCCCGTATTAAACTGGCCTACTTTCTCTGGGAGCTTCTCGTTTGCGTCGCAACAGGCCCGTGCACAACTCGCCGATTTCCGGTTCCATGCCCAACGCGACGATGTGCTGGTTACAGTGCTTCTCGATGATCCGGTCATGCAAGTCGTCAACAGACTGTTCGACCCGATCAACAGGCCGGCCCCTGTGCGGGCATACAACATGATCGAAATGGTCAACGTGGCGAACTGGCGGCGTAGCTTTGCCCGCCTCATTCTGGACAACTGGCATGGCAATCGGAACGTCTGGGTTCTGAAAGAAGCCCTCGGCGATCGCCCGGGTGCCGGTTCCAAATGGGTGGAAGGCGACAACCCGGCGGTTCGCTGGGAGGACGTTGCGCAGTTCTTGCGAATGCTCGAATTCGATCGCCAGACTTCTCTGCCGAACGGCTTGGTGCGGATCCGGCGGTCGGAAGAACTGGAGCGCCGGCTGAGCCTTCTTGCCGCGAACACTGCCTGTCGTTCAGGCCTGATAATCGCCGCGCCCAGATCGGCGCAGCCGTTACGAACTCCGGCTGGCATTCGCGGCCGTCACCAGAGTTCCCACGGTCCCCGGTTTCAGCCACCGTATCTTGTAGCCCCAGCCGTGCTTCTTGCCCAGGCAAGAACCCGGAGGCTGCGCGCTGCCTTTCATCGCCGCTCGGGAGCCGGGCCTCGAATCTGTTAGTGTTAAGAACGAACGGGTATCCGGCTCGCATTGATATCCATGGCGAAACGCGCACTAAAAACGATCCTGCGCGGCGCATTCCTAACGGTCGCGTTCCCCTTGGCCGCGGCCGCGGGTTTTGGGAGGTGGGCCTCCCCATACACTGCCTTTGCCCATCTTTGCGCCCTGGCGCCAGGCACCCTGGGCGATTACCTGCGCATTGCCTTCTACAGGCTTACGCTCACCGAATGCTCTTTATCGAGCCGGATCTCGTTTGGGTCCTTCTTCGCTCACTCCGAGGCGAAACTTGGCCCCAACGTGTACATCGGCAGTTACTGCGTCATCGGGAAGGCCGTGATCGGCAAGGGCGTGCAGATCGCATCCGGCGTTCAGATCCTCAGTGGCAACCGGCAGCATGCGCGCAACGAGGAGGGCGAAATCTCGGGCGCCGAAGAAGGTGTCTTCAGGACCGTGACAATCGGGGATCAGTGCTGGATCGGAGCAGCCGCCATCGTGATGGCGGACGTGGGACCCGGTACGACGATTGGCGCTGGCTCGGTTGTCTCCCGCCCCATCGCACCCCACTCCGTGGCGGTCGGCAGCCCGGCGCGGGTGATCCGGCCAAAGACCGCTCATTCGTAATTACCGGCTAGGGGCTGGCATGACCGTGCGCCTGACCCGCCATTCCTCTTCCCCACGACTCGGATGGCGGCCCGATAGCGTCGCTACCGTTCTTCTCCATCCAGTGTTCCAGCACCAAAAGACGCCACAACTGCACCGGAACCCAGCGGGCAGCCAGCGCCTCGCGAAGAGGCTCCCGCAGCGAGCCAGGGCGCACCCATCCATCTCTTTCGAGAATGGTACCCTCGCCCAGACGGTCCAGCATGGCGCTCCACCGGTCGGCGAGCCAGCGTTCGACTGGAACCGTGAATCCCTGTTTCTTGCGGAAGGCAACCTCCGGCCCCACGCGGCGGCGCGCAATTTCCCGCAATATCGCTTTCAACCGGTTTCCGTGGAAGCGCACCTCCGGCGGCAGCGCGGCGGCGAACTCCCAAATCTTCTGGTCGAGAAGCGGCGCGCGGGCTTCCAGGGCGTAATACATGGTCGCGCCGTCCACCTTGGGCATGAACTCGCTCGTAAAATGCACTTCGCGATGGTAGGCGAGGGTGTCGGAAAGCAAACGCCGCGCCGATTCCATGGACGCCGGAACCAGCCGTTGCGGCACCTGCCGCCCAGCCAGTTTTTCTCCCAGAATGGAGCGCCGCTCGAAATACGGAAGCCCATCATGCGCCCGAAGCCGTTCGCCAAGGCCGCCGGTCGCATAGTTCAGGAAGTTGGTCAGCCGCCGCGCCGGACCGGCATCGGGAAGCAACTTGCGCGCCACGCGCCACGCGGCCCGCGTGGCCG
>JBAWDI010000734.1:0-1820 GCA_049590695.1 Bryobacteraceae bacterium | reverse complement strand
GACGCCATCCACGCGGCCGCCAGCGCCGTCGATCCCATCAGCATGCCGCCGATGCCCGGCACCGCGGTGAAGGAGCCCGCCCGCTCCATGGTCCGCCGGATATACCGCAGGTTCTCCATCGCATGTTCGTGCAGTTCCACCGGTTCCGGCCGCGGAGCGCCCATACAGGCATCATACTCCCCCGTTTGATCATTCTCAAGTACTTTTTGTTGTAAAGTAGAGACCTTCCCCGGCTGACCCTGTTAGAATATTCGCGTGGCCCCGAAGGAGGAGTACTCGCGGGCGGACGTGCGCCGCCAGTTCGGGATCTCCGCGCGCCAGCTTCGAAGCTGGGAGCGCCAGGGGCTGATCGCCGCCGCCAAGTCCTACTCCTTTTCCGACCTCATCGCTCTCCAGACCCTCATCAAGCTGAGCGAGAACCACATCCGGCTGCGCCAGATCGGCTGCGCGCTCGCGTCGCTCCGCGAAAAACTCGACTGGGTCGAGCACCCGCTGTCGGAGCTTCGCATCGTCTCCGACGGGAAGAAGATCGCGGTCCACCTCGCGGGCCAGAAAATGGAGGCCATCAGCGGGCAGATCCTGTTCGATTTCGACGCCGCCGGGCTGGGCGGGGTCAAAAGCTTTCCCGACCGCAAGCGCGCCGTCAACCGCACCCGCGAGGCGGAATCCTGGTTCCAGAAGGGACTCGATCTCGAAGAGACCGGCGCTCCCATCGAGCAGGCCATCGAAGCCTACCGGAAAGTGCTCGAATTGAATCCCGGCGCCGCCGGCGCGCTGGTCAATCTCGGCACCATTTATTACCGCCAGCGCCAATTCCCCCAGGCCGAGAGGTACTACATGGAAGCCATCGTGGCCGACTCCGCCTACCCTCTGGCCCAGTTCAACCTCGGCAACCTCTACGACGAGCAAGGCCGCATCCAGGAGGCTTTTGAATACTACCGCCGGGCCCTGGAGCTCAACCCCAACTACGCCGACTCCCACTTCAACCTGGCCCTCCTGTGCGAGCGCACCGGCGACCCGCTGAAGGCCGTGCACCACTGGAAGGCGTATCTGAAGCTCGATCGCTCGGGGCAGTGGGCCGAGATTGCGCGGCGGCAGTTGGAACGGCTGCGGCAGGCCACCGTGGTTCACTCCCGGTAGCCGCGCCGTTTCCGCTATCCTAAAACTCTGGAGCCACCAATTTGAATCGCATTCTTCTGGCGTTTCGCTGCTTCTTCGAGATCCTCTTTCACGGCGCGCTGTCCGCGGACGCGTTTGCCATTCTGAAACTGGCGCGCCGCGAACAGCCAGTACCGGCCAAACCGGCCGCCCCGCCGAGGACGCCGGCCGACGGCGCGCTGCAGATTCTGACCATCCTTCAGCGGGATTCCCGCCTGGTGGATTTCCTGATGGAGGATATCGCCTCGTACTCCGACGACCAGGTGGGCGCGGCCGTCCGCGAGCTTCACGACCAATGCTGCGACTCCCTCGCGCGCTATGTCGCACTCCAACCGGTGATTGACGGCGTCGAAGGCACGCCCGCGAAGGCGCCCTCGGGCGACCCGCACGTCGTCCGGTTCATCGGCAACGTCCCGGCCGCGCCGCCCTCGGGCGGCACTTTGCGTCACAAAGGGTGGCGCGCGGCCAAGGTGGATCTTCCCGGTTTGACCGCCAAAGAGGACACCAGCATCATCGCGCCCGCGGAAATCGAGATCGAATAAGAGCATTGCATGAAGATCGGTATCGACCTCGGCACCACCAATTCCGCTCTGGCCTATATCGACGAAGGCGAGGCCGGGGACCGCGACTTTCCGCCGGTCCACATCTTCGAGACGCCGCAA
>JBAWDI010000733.1:0-3461 GCA_049590695.1 Bryobacteraceae bacterium | reverse complement strand
GCAACGGTCACGGTGAATGCTCCCGGAACCGCGGTGCCGGGCCCAGGGGGCACCCCGGCCCGGCCAATGGCTCAACCGCCGGCTTCGCTGGGTGCGCCCGCGGGGGTGAGCGGAGGCAGCGAAGTGTACCGCATCGAGCCCAACGGCAATCCGCGGCGGATCTGGAGCCACGAGCAGGATGTAGTGTACGCCATCGCTTTCGATGGCGCGGGGCGCGCGGTGCTGGGCACGGGGAACAAGGGGAATGTCTACCGGATTGAATCGCCCACGCTCTGGACGGCGCTGCTGACGGTGCCGGCCACTCAGGTGACGGCGTTTCAGGCCGGCCGGGAAGGCCGTCTCTACGCGGCCACCGGGAACACCGGCAAGGTGTATGAGATCGGCCAGGGCCTGGAGCGCGAGGGCACCATCGAGAGCGACGTTTTCGACGCCGGCATGTATTCCTTGTGGGGCCGGCTGAGCTTCGAGGCCAACCTGAATGGCGGGCAGGTAGCCATCGCCGCGCGCAGCGGCAACCTGGATCAGCCGCAGAAGAACTGGAGTCCCTTCTCGCCGCCCATTACGGAGACGAAGGGCGGCCGCGTGAGTGCGCCGGCGGCGCGGTTCGCGCAGTGGAAAGCCACGCTCACCGCCGATGGCTCGGGGCATTCGCCGGAGCTGGAATCGGTGGACCTGGCGTACCTGCCGAAGAACGTGGAGCCGCGTATCGAAGAGATTGAGATGACGCCGCCCAATTACAAGTTCCCGGCGCCGGTGACGCCGCTGGTTTCCACGCAGCAGACGCTCAATCTGCCGCCGCTGGGAAGACGTCCGGCGGGCGGCGCGCCGGCGATTTCGCTCGACACTACTACCACCACGCCGGCCATGCAGTTCGCCAAGGGGTATGTAGGCGCGCGCTGGCTGGCATCGGACCCCAACGGCGATGCGCTGATCTACACCGTGGAAATCCGCGGCGCCGGCGAAACGGAATGGAAGCCGCTGAAGGATCGGGTGGCGGAGAAATACATCTCGTGGGATTCCACGGCCTTTCCGGACGGCGAATACCGTCTGCGCATCACGGCGTCGGACGCGCCCGCGAATCCGCCCTCGGAGGCTCTGGCCGCGAGTATGGAGAGCGACGCGTTCTGGATCGACAACACGCCTCCGAAAATCACCGGTCTGGCCGCCACGCGCACGGGCGGCAAGCTGGAAGTCCGCTGGCACGCCGCGGACGCGCTGAATAACATCACCAAGGCCGAGTATTCGCTCGACGGCGGCGAATGGACGGTGGTGGCGCCGGTGACCAAGCTCTCGGATTCGCCGGACCTGGATTACGATCTGACCATCGACGCCGGGCCGGGCGAGCACACCATCGCGGTGCGGGTTGAAGACGACTACGAGAACCTGGCGAGCGACAAAGTGGTGGTGGGGGTTTAAGGGCGGCTGCGAGTCTCATGAGAAGCCGGGCCAGCCTTACGGCCGAATACATGGCGTTGTTCCGCGTCATCGAATCGGCCCGGCCCGCGAATGCACGGCTGTTTTGCGACCCATTCGCGGCACTGTTCCTCCACCGGTGGCGCAAGTGGATCTACAGGATTGCCCAGTGTGAGGCAGGACGCCGGCTTGTGGAGCGGCTCTTCGATCGGGGGTTGCCAGGTGCCAGAGCCGCGGGCATCGCCCGCACGAAGTAGATCGACGATGAAGTGACTCGGGCCTTGGAAACGTGCAGGCAACTCGTTTTGCTCGGAGCCGGTTTCGATACCCGCGCCTATCGCCTGCCAGCCGCACAACGGGTAAACACTTTTGAGCTCGACCACCCCGGGACGTCGGCCGCCAAACAAGCGGCGCTGCGGGAGAAACTGGGATCGCTGCCGAAACGGGTCCAATCCGTCAGTATCGATTTCAATACACAGCCGGTGGGAGATGTTTTGGGCCGCGCCGGCTTTGTCTGGCGTTCTGTTCCGCCTGCTCAAGGAGATCCGCAGCGGCCCTCCGACTGCCATGCATCCTTCCCCTTCGAATGACGGCGCTCTGCTTCGTCGGTTTGAACTATGAAGAAACGAAGGGCAAGCTAAAGCATGCCCCACCTTTACCCCACCAGCTCCGGCTCGTTCACGCAGGAACCGCAGGACTTCTTTCCCTTCAGGGTGAGGCGCCGCATCTCTTCCTGCTCCTCGAACGGCACGGAGAATTCCTTCTCGATGCGCTCGCGGAAGACCGGACCGGAATTGTACGCGCAGAACGGATACACCTTGCCGTTGGGCGCGGCGTAGTGGATCACGCAGCGTTTCACGCGCTCCACATCGTAGTTGTACGAGTCCATGAAGTGCATGCCGGCCAGCATCAGGGTGCGGTAGGTGAAGCCCTTCTGCTCGCTTTCGCCGCGGCCGTAACGCTTGTCGGTAAAGCCTTGGAGGGTTTGCAGGAACTTGGTAAAGTTCAGGCCCTCGGGCGCTTTCTCCTCATGGAAGAACTTGCGCAGGCTGTTCCAGGCTTCCAGCTTGGTGTAGAACTGCATGCGGCGCTTGCCGGCCTTGCGCGCCAGCACGTCCATTTCCTTCAGCATGGGACCGACGTCGACGAAATGCGTCACCGGCGTGGCCTTGCGGTTCTGGTCCACGAACAGGTAGGTGCCCAGCGCGCAGTGCGGATGGCAGCTCAGGGTGGTGGTCTCCTCGCCGCGGAGCGCGCTGATCAGCTTCGAAAACGGCGTCACAAAGCAGAGCGGGAACCAGTCCTCGTAAGGATCGGCAATACCGGTCTGTTCCTTCACGGCGTGGGCGAAATCGGAGAGCGTGAAACGCTTGGCTTCCAGCTCGTGGCGCGAGATCCGGCCGGTGAAGGCCACCGGCTGGAAGCTGATGCCGCTGGTGCACTCGATGTACTCGAGCGAGAGCCGGATAATGTCGCCGATCTGGTGATCGTTCAAGCCCTTGACAATGGTGGGGACGAACACGATCTTGAGGCCGGCCTTTTTGACGTTCTCAATGCACTGCAGCTTCTTTTCCCACAGCGACTCGCCGCGCGTGCGGCGGTAGATGTCGTCGCACACGCCGTCAAACTGGAGGTACAAGGTGTGGAGTCCCGCTTCCTTGCACTGTTGGGCGAATTCCAGGCTGGTGAACTTGAGGCCGTTGGTGGCCGCCTGGAGGTGGGAGAAGCCCATGTCTTTGGCCATCCGCAGGACGTCCAGGAAACGGGGATAGATGGTCGGTTCGCCGCCCGAAAACTGGACGATGCGGCAGGGAGCCGGGCGCTCGTCGCGCAGGGCTTGCAGCATCTTGCGAACGGTTTCGAAATCCGGTTCGTAGAGGTAGCCGGCGGCGTTGGCGTTGGCAAAGCAGACCGGGCACGTCAGGTTGCAGCGGTTGGTCAGGTCGACGTTGGCCAAGGCCGTGTGGCTGGTGTGCAGGTTGCAGAGGCCGCAATCGTCCGGGCAGCGGGTGGCGGTGGCCACCACGGGGTTGTGCAGGCCGCGGTTG
>JBAWDI010000732.1:0-2051 GCA_049590695.1 Bryobacteraceae bacterium | reverse complement strand
GCCGACCTGCGGCGGGCCCGCGCGCGCGCCGGCCGTTCCGGCAAGCTGCTGATGGTCGTTTTTGGCGGCAACTGGTGTCCCGATTGCCGGGCTCTTCACGACCGGATGCACGAATCGCCCCTGCGCGAATACGTGGAAGCGCACTTCGTGGTCGTGAATGTGAATATAGGGGAAATGAACGCCAACCTTGGGATCGCCAAGGATCTGGGTGTGAGCCTCAAAAAGGGCGTGCCCGCGGCGGCGTTTTTCGCTCCCGATGGCAAACCCGTCGGAATCACCAATCAAGGTGAGCTGGAACCGGCCCGCCAGTACAGCGCACAACAGGTCCTCACGTTTCTTCGCCGGGTGGCCGAGCGGCACGTGATTGAGAAACCGCGGTGAACCAGCGATCCGGCTCACGCGTTCCGGGCCGACCTTCCGGCCGGCTTGGGCAAGCTAAAGCATGCCCCACCAAACAGGCTGTACGGTGGTGGGGCATGCTTTAGCTTGCCCTGACAGCACCTTAGAACGTGATCCCCACCAGGAATTCGCCCTGGTTCACATTGCTGTGCAGCAGGCCGTTGGGATCGATGAAATGCTGCGCGCCCCAGCGCGTGAAGCGGATCTCCGGCGATACGTGGATCACCAGCACCTTCACGCTCAGGCCGGCGCCCATCACGAAGCCCCTCGTCGCGGTGGTATTCAGTTCCGCCGGGCTCGAGGTGGAGGTGGTAATGGAGTTTCTGGTGATGGCCTGCTTCAGGCCGCTCAGCGTGTCCCAGGCGACACCCGCGTCCACATACGGATGCACCATCTTCATGGGGAACCGGTACTTCGCCAGCAGCGGGAATTCCCAGGCGTTGCCGGTAGCGCTACTGCTGGTGACGACGCCGGCCAGGGTGCCGCTTCCGTTGTAGTCGAAACGGCGATAGAGTATGTCGAACTCGACGCCCAGGCCGAAGGGTAGATGCAATTCCGCCGTCGGGCCGACGATGTAACGATTGGTGGTGGAGTTGAAAGCGAATTGCTGGCTCTTCGCGGCGTCGAGAAACTCGGTGAGAGGCACCCCCGCCTTCACCCCGTAGGAAAACAACTGCGCCCAGGCGGAAACCGCGCCGAACAAGAGCAGGAACAGTGGTCTCATAAAATCACACCTACAGGTTGAACGATTCGCCCAGGTAGACGCGTTTGACCTCCGGGTCGCGCCCCAGTGCCTCGGGACTGCCCGCGCGGAAGATCCGCCCGTTGTTGATGATGTAGGCCCGGTCGGTCACTAGCAGCGTCTCGCGGACGTTGTGGTCGGTCACCAGGATGCCGATGCCCGCCCGCTTCAGGTCGAAAATGATGCGCTGCAGCTCCAGCACCTGGATGGGGTCGATGCCGGAGAACGGCTCGTCCAGCAGCAGGAAACTGGGGCTGATCACCAGCGACCGCGCGATTTCCACGCGCCGGCGCTCGCCGCCGGAGAGCATGTAGCCATGGCTGCGGCGCACTTTCTCCAGGCCCAGTTGCTCGATGAGCTGCTCCATGTTTTCGCGGCGCTCGCGCGAGCGCAGCGGCAGCGTTTCCAGAATGGCCATCAGGTTCTCTTCCACCGTGAGCTTGCGAAAGATGGAAGCCTCCTGGGGCAGGTAGCTGATGCCGCGGCGCGCGCGCTGGTACATGGGCAGGCCGGTAATATCCTCCTCATCCACCAGGATGCGGCCGGAATCGGGGCTGATCAGCCCCACAATCATGTAGAACGTGGTGGTCTTGCCGGCGCCGTTGGGGCCCAGCAGTCCCACCACTTCGCCCTGCTGGACGAACACCGAGACGTCATCGACCACACGGCGGCCGCGATAGGTTTTGGAGATCTCCCGAGTCTCAAGTTTGCTCATGCGGATTTATTTTTTGCGTCGGATTCGGCTAGTGATCGGCTGCTGCGGAGACCCACTACCCAGCAGCCTACCATCGTTGGCAAAGTAGGTCAATTCGTCGCCCTGCATGGATCCTTTCACGCTGTCCACATGCTTCGGTCTTCCGCCGCGCAGCACCACCTTCTGAACGTCGGTGTAGTACTCGGCGTGTTCACC
>JBAWDI010000731.1:0-14951 GCA_049590695.1 Bryobacteraceae bacterium | reverse complement strand
CAACTGAGCGGGAAAACGCGCCGGCGCTTCCGCCCGCTCGACGGGGCGGTCGAGGACCAGAGAGCGCAGGCCGGGCATGGCGCTGGGCCGGTGGCTCTTGTCGCCGACCGGGATCTGTCCGGTGGTGAGGTTCTTCAAGCCGAAGAGCGCCAACTCGAACCGGTCCTTGACACCGACCTTCTGGAACAGCCGCGAAAGATACACTTTCACGGTGCCCTCGGAGATCATTAGGGTGGTGGCAATCTCCTTGTTCTTCAGGCCCTGGGAAAGCAGGCTGACGAGTTGGCCTTCGCGCTGGGTGAGGGCCACGCGGCGCGCGCACAGGAAGCTGTCGGTGAGGGCCTTCTCGAACCACAGTTCGCCTGCCTGGACCTTCTGGAGGCATTTCACCTGGAGATCGGTGGGCAAGGTTTTGCGCAGGATGCCCCGCACGCCCAAGCCCATGGCCTGAAAGGCCAGCTCGGTCGAAATGGAGGCCACCCACAGGACCATCTTGCAATTGGTCATGGCATGCTTCATTTCGGTGAGCACGGCGAAGGTGATTTCGGGCGTCAAGTCCATCAGAACCAGATCCGGGGCGCCCTGAGCAAGCTGTTCCATGAGGGAAGCCACAGTGCCGCAGGTGGGCAACAACTCGAAGCCCTCGACCTGCCGGAGGATCGATTCCAGGCCTTTCGCCAAAATGGGTTCATCGCTATAAAGAAGAATCCGCGTCATATTCTCCACCTTTATAAACAGCAGCCGGTCCAGATCCTTGCGATCTTTCCTGCAAACAATCTTGAGATAGTGCCTGCATTCCGATAACTGTTTTCTTCAGCATTGTCGGCTTATTCACTTCGGTTGTCAAGGATAAATTATCGTCATTATCATCCAAATATCCGATATTATTTCCGATAGACACGCATTTTCAGATGGAGAACAGGCGCGGTTGATACTGTATATATGTTTTATTTACAATGACTTACAGCGCGCACGGCAATATCTTAAGGCAGCTTCCAGATTCGTCTGAAAACCGCAGATAATTTCCGTCTAATAACCCCCATAAGTATATCGGCAATCGACTGCCTGCGGGTTTACAGGGCTCTGAGAACCCCGGTTTTGGGCCTGCGGGGAATTATTTTTAAATTCTTAATTATTTTTTGATAACCTTCGGCAACAACGCGATATAGCCCATTTACGGCATTGATACAGAGGCATTTGCGCGCTAAATTCCGGATGTCGAACCACGGCAATGAAAAATATTAATAGGCGCGAGAGCCCGCGAATCGACATCCAGCTCCGGTGCTACGTCACGTCGCCGGCGCTCTGGATGCGGAGTGCGATGCACACGGAGAACATCAGCCGAACCGGGATCCTGGTTGCCTGGCGTGGAGAATCCGGCGCCGTGCCGATGCCCATGGTTGGTCAAGTCGTGACGGTTGAGATCGAACTGCCGGCCAACCATGGTTTCGGGCAGAAGTGCATTCACTGCCAGGGGACGGTGACGCGAACCTCGTCCGCTGACGGGGGTTATCCGCGCGTGGCTTTGCAGGTGAGTTACATGGATTTCCGCTCGTTCCACGACCAGATTCGCGCGATGGAGGCTCTGCAGCCGATGGCGAGTTGCTGGATGGCCTGATTAGCCATGGAAGCGCAACGGTCCCAATTCGCGGTCAAGCTGCTGCCGTCGCTGGCGGACTTCGCGTTCCTGATGCCGATCGTGTTCCTGTTCGGCCGGATGGATGGGGTCAAGACGCTGCTCGCCGACTGCGACACGGGCTGGCACATTCGGACCGGCGAATGGATTGTGGCCAACCACGGGGTGCCGGCGCGCGATCTTTTTTCATTTTCGAGGGCCGGCGATCCCTGGTACGCGTGGGAGTGGTTATCGGACGTGGTGTTCGCCTGGCTGAACAGGGGCGGGGGCCTGGCGGCGGTGGTGCTGTTCAGCATTCTGCTGATCGCCGTCACTTCCATGCTGTTGTTCCGGCTGGCGCGGCGGAAGTCAAACGCCATCGTGGCGCTGGCGGTCACGATGGTGGCGGCGGCGGCGTCTTCGGTTCACTGGCTGGCGCGGCCGCACCTGTTCACGCTCTTGTTCGTGGTGCTGTTCTACGGCGCGCTGGAACGCGTTCGAGACGGGCGCACCCGTGTGGCGGGCGTGCCGTACCTGGCCCTTCTGCCGGTGGCCACGATACTGTGGACCAACCTGCACGGCGGATTCTTCGTGGGCATTCTGCTGATCGCGCTCTACGGCGCGGGCGAGCTGCTGAAGACGGCATTTTCAGCGGACGGCGAAGAGCGGGGGCAGGCCGTGCGGAGAGCCGGGCGGTATTTCCTGTGCGCGTTGGCGTGCCTGGCGGCCAGCCTGGCCAATCCGTACTTCTATCGCTTGCACGTGCACGTATGGAAGTACGTGAGCGATCCGTACCAGTCGCAACACATCATGGAGTTTCTCACGCTGAGCTTCCATCATCCGGCGGCGATCTTCCTGGAGAGCATGCTCATCCTGAGCGCGGCGGCGGCGTTCTGGTACGTGTCGCAAGGCCGGTTCACGGAGCCGCTGCTGATGCTGGTGTGGGGGCACGCGGCGCTGCTGGCCGCGCGCAACATTCCCATCTTCATGATCGTGGCGGCGCCACCGGTGGCTCGGGCGATGGAAGAATGGCTGGCGCGGCTGCCGGAGCTGCGCGTGGCGGAGTGGCTGCGGAGGGCGGTGCGGAAATTCAATCTGGTGGCCGCCGAAACGAGCGGCACCGACGAGATGGCGCGCTGGCACGTGGCCAGCGTGGCCGGGGTCCTGGTGGTGGCGGCCCTGCTCTATGCGCCGTCGCCGCCCAAGCGGTTCCGCGCGGAATTCGATCCGAAATCGTACCCGGCCGGGGCCATCGAGACGCTGCGCCGCGATCCCGCGGCGCGCATCTTCACCTTCGACCAATGGGGCGACTATCTGATTTACCGTCTCTATCCGCGCACCAAAGTCTTTGTGGACGGCCGCAGCGATTTTTACGGCGACGATTTCGAAGAGCAGTGTCTCGCCGTGCTGGGCGTGAAATACGACTGGGAGAAGACCCTGGACGGTTTCGGCGTGGACACGATTTTGCTGCCTCCGAGTGCGCCGCTGGCCGGCGCGCTGAAGGAATCCAGCCGTTGGCGGGTAGTGTACGACGACGGCGTGGCACTGGTGTTCCGGTTCGCGCAAAAGACCGCGGGCGAATCGAATTCCGCCGCCATCGGCGGCGGCACAGGCCGTGATCGAGAGGTCACGAAAACCGAGGCGCGCGATCGAGCGATCGCGAAAACCAAACCAATATAACCTAGGAGTCAACAAAATGACGTATCTGCGTAATTTCTGGACGGACGAACAGGGGCAGGACCTCATCGAGTACAGCCTGCTCATGGCGTTCGTGGCGCTGGCGTCGGCGGCTCTGTTTCTGGGCGCCGGCAACAGCATTAAGGGGATCTGGTCGACTACCAACAGCCAGCTTGTGGCGGCCAACAGCAACGCCCAGCCCAGCTAGAACACCCATCGCGGGGCACGCCGGTGTGTTGGAGGTTGTCCGGCGTGCTCCGCTCAGGTCCAGGGCCCGGAGAATGGGAAGGGCCGCTCACGGCCGCAACGCGTACCGCCGGAAGGATGGGGCGGCGCGTTGCGGCCGGAGTTCCGACTCCGAAGGGAGCGCCGCCCGATTTGGCCGGAGGGATCGCCGCTGGCTGGCGGGACTGACGGCCCAATGAGGAATCGTTGCCGGCACCCGGCGCCGGTTCTTCGAATGCAGGGGAAGGGGTAACGAATATGAACAAGAGATTTGTCGGGGTTCTGCTCTTCGCGTTTGTGGTGGCATTAGGCTTCAGCACGGTGTTTTATCGCCTGCTGGTCCACCAGTCCCAGACTGCCAACGCGGCCCGGACGACGGTGCGGATTGTGCTGGCCACGAAAGACCTGGACGTGGGGACGATTCTGAAAGACGAAGACGTCAAGGTGGAGGATTGGCCGGGCGCCGTCCCCGCTGGGGCAACCGCGCGCGCCCAGGACGTGGTGGGGCGCGGCGTCACCACGGCGATTTACGCCAGGGAGCCGATCATCGAATCGCGTCTCGCCCCCAAGGGCGCGGGAGGCGGCCTGGCCGCCATGATCCCGCAAGGCATGCGCGCGGTCGCGATCCGCGTGAATGAAGTGGTGGGGGTGTCGGGGTTTGTGGTGTCGGGCATGCACGTGGATGTTCTGATCTCGGGGAACTCCCCGAACGGCAACGGCAACCTGGGCACGCTGACCAAGACCATGTTGCAGAACATCGAGGTGCTTTCCGCCGGCCAGGACTTTAAGAAGGATGCCGAAGGCAAACCCGTCATGGTGCAGGTGGTGAATCTGCTGGTGACCCCCGAGCAGGCTGAGCAACTAAGTCTGGCTAGCAACCAGACCACCATTCAACTCATTCTGCGCAATCCGCTGGATCACCAGACGACGCAGACACCGGGAGCCGCCATGGCGCAACTCTTCACGGGCGGCAAAATCAAATTGCCGCAACCCGGGGAGAACGCGGCGGTCCGCACGCGTCCGGCGCCCAAGCCGGTGGCGGAGCACGAGCCGCCGAAGAAGGAGGCGCCTTTCGTCATGGAAATCCTCTCGGGCACCAAGAAAACCGAAGCCAAGTTCGACAACGGCGGGGAGGGTAAGTAAGTGATACCACTCCGGCAAATCGCACGCATCCTGCTGGCGGCAGCCTTCGTGTGGCTGCTTTCCGGGCGGCCGGTGGGCGCAGCCGAAATCGGCCCCCCAGCCCAGCCGGAGAATGTCACCGGACCGGCGAAGCTCACGGTCACGGTGGGCAAGTCCCTGATCATCGACAGCCCGCTGAACATCCAGCGCATCTCGGTCGCCAATGGCGATCTGGTGGAGGCCGTGGCCGCAAACCCGAAGGAAGTTCTCCTCAACGGCAAAGCTCCCGGCGAGACTTCCCTCATCGTCTGGCAACAGAACGGCAACCGCCTGGTGTACGACCTGACGGTGCGGATGAGCCCCCTCAAGCTGGAGGCGGTGCGCGAGCAGATTGCGCGCGAGTTTCCGGACTCCGATATCGACGTCACGTTCGACAACGATACGGCTTTCGTGCGGGGCTCGGTGAAAGATGTAATCGCGGCCGAGCGCGTGGCGGCGATCGTGGCCACTCTGGGCAAGGCCGTGAACCTGCTCCGCGTGGAGGTGCCGCCGGTGGAGACCCAGATTCTGCTGAAGGTGCGGTTCGCCAATGTGGATCGGGCCGTCGGCACCGACCTGGGCCTGAACCTGGCCAGCACGGCATTGAACCAGGACGCCTCGATCACCACCGGGCAATACTCCGGGCTCAAGGTCGACCAGACTGGCACGTTCAGCCTCTCCGATGCGCTGAACATCTTCCTGTTTCGCAAGGATCTCAACCTGGGGGCCACCATTAAGGCCCTGGAAAGCAAACGTCTGCTGGAAACGCTGGCCGAGCCGAATGTGATGGCGATTGACGGCAAGCCGGCCAGTTTCCTATCGGGCGGCGAGTTTCCCTACCCCATGGTGCAGGGCGGCGCCGGGGTGGGCGCAGTGACCATCGCGTTCCGGGAGTACGGGATCAAAATCAATTTCCTGCCGGTGATCACGCCGCGGGGCACCATCCGGCTGCAGGTGGCGCCGGAGGTCAGCGCGCTGGATTACGCCAACGCCGTGACCTTCGAGGGGTTCACCATCCCGGCATTGTCGACGCGGAAAATCCAGACGGAGGTGGAACTGGAGAGCGGCCAGAGCTTCGTGATTGCCGGACTGCTGGACAACGAACTGACGGAAACGCTCAACCGAATCCCCGGCCTGGCCAACATTCCGCTGTTGGGGAAGCTGTTCCAGTCCCGCAGCCGGTCGAAGGACAACACCGAGTTGCTGGTGATCGTGACGCCGGAAGTGGTGCGGCCGGGGCCGGTGGGACAACCGGTGCCGGGGTTGAACTATCCGCAGCCGTTTCTGAAAGCCAACAGCCCGATCCCGATGCACCAGCCGGGCATCGACAAGACGGGGCCGGTGGCGGAGCAGGCACCGGGCAAGAGCATTCCCATCGAACAACTGGTGCAGGCGCAGAAGCAGGGACAGGCGGCTCAGACTCCGGTCACGGAAGTGGCGCCTCCGCAGCAGCCCGCGGTGAAGCCGGTCCCGGCGCCTCCGCCGGGCGGCGGATCCGGAGGGAACGACAAATGACGTCCGGAAGTTCGGCCCGGCATTCAGGCCCGCTCTGTGACGGTCGCGGCTCTGAAAGTCGCCTCGATCAGAACCGCGACCGTAAGAAAACGGTGGGCGGACCCGACCATCGACACGCGGCCATAGTGACGAATAGGTGTAATTGACATGTACCCGCTTACGATTGGACTGGCGATCGAAAACCGGGACCTGATGGAACAGGCGCAGGCGGTGCTTTCCGAGTTGCCGTTCCGCGTGATCGTGCAACACCAGGATGTCGGCGATGTGACCAGTTTTCTGGATCGTCTCGAGCGCATGCGGCCGGATGTCGTTCTGATCGATATCAGCAACTGGAAGGAGCCGTTGGAAGGGCTGGCCGCTTCCATTCGGAGCGCGGTGGGCGACCCCATCATCATCGCTTTGAACACCACCGCCGAGGCGGAGCCGATCCTGGCGGCGCTGCGCGCGGGAATCAACGAATACTTGGTTCCTCCGCTGCACGACCCGCTCAAGAAGGTTCTGGAAAGACGTTCCGCCGATCGCAGCCGGCGGCGCGAATCGGGCGCCAAAAGCGGCGGCAAGGGATTCGCGTTTTTCTCCGCGAAAGGCGGCTGCGGCGCCAGCACGCTGGTCTGCCACGTAGCCGCGGAGCTGGGCCGGCTCAACCAAAAAGTACTGCTGATGGATCTGGACATGGATGCCGGCATGGTCGGGTTCATCACCAAAACGAAGTCCGTTTATTCCATTCTGGACGCGGTCAACAATCTGCACCGGCTGGACATTCACTACTGGAAGGCCCTGATCTCGAATGGCATTCCCAACGTGGAGATCATGGCGTCGCCGCAGGTGCTGGCCTCCAGACTGCAACCCACCGGCGACCAGATCCGGCACGTTGTGGCGTTCGCGCGGCCCAACTACGACTGGAGCCTGGTGGACCTGGGCCGCGGCCTGAGCCGCATCTCGATGTCCGCGTTGGAAGAGATCGACGAGGCCTGCCTGGTGACCACGCTGGAGGTGCCTGCGCTGCACCAGGCCAAACAGATCATTCAGACGCTGCTGGATAGCGGATATGGAAAGAACCGCATCCGGCTGATCCTCAACCGCGCGCCCAGACGGCTGGATCTGACTCCCGATGAGCTGGAAAAGATGCTGGGCATTCCGATTTTTTGCATGATTCCGAACGAGTATCAGCAGTTGTACGAAACATACGCCGAAGGCCGCATGTTGGACCGCGGCTCCGAGTTGGGCAAGCAGATGGCCCGGCTGGCTGCCAAGCTGGCCAACCTGCAACCAGAACAGAAGGGCAAGAAACTTTTCGGATGGTTCGGCTAAGGGGTAAATAACGTGATATCTGCCGTAGCGGATACAATATCGAGAGCGGGCGACGGCCAAGAGATGGGTTGGGTAAACCGTCTCTTCAACCGCGAAGGGAACACGCCGGAATACCAGGAGCTGAAGTTCACGCTTCACAGAAAGCTGCTGGACCGGATCAATCTCGAGGCGCTTTCGTCCATGGCGGGGGAGCGCGTCCGGACGGAAATCCGCTCGGCGGTGGCCCGGCTGGTGGACGAAGAGAAGACGCCGCTTTCCCTGGTGGAAAAGGACCGCGTCATCGAGGAGATCCTGGATGAGGTTTTCGGCCTGGGCCCGCTCGAGCCGCTGCTCCAGGATCCCACCGTGAGCGACATTCTGGTGACCACGCCGAAGCTGGTGTACGTGGAGCGCGGCGGCAAGCTGTACCGGACGTCGGTGGAATTCAAGGACGACGCTCACCTGCTGCGCATCATTGAGAAGATCGTGTCGCGGGTGGGCCGCCGCGTGGACGAATCGTCGCCGCTGGTGGACGCGCGCCTTCCGGACGGCTCGCGCGTGAACGCCGCCATTCCGCCGGTGGCCGTGGATGGGCCGCTGCTATCCATCCGGCGTTTCGGACGGTATGCGCTGAAAGGCGAAGACCTGGTGGCCAAGCTGGCTCTCACGGAGGGCATGCTGGACCTGCTGAAAGCCTGCGTCAAGGCGCGGCTGAACATCCTGATTTGCGGCGGCACGGGCTCCGGCAAGACCACGCTGCTGAACGCGCTTTCCTCCTACATCCCCGAGGACGAGCGCATCGTGACCATTGAAGACGCGGCCGAGCTGCGCCTGCAACAGACGCACGTGGCGCGCATGGAAACGCGGCCGGCCAACGTGGAGGGCACGGGCGCCATCCACATCCGCCAGCTCGTGATCAACGCCCTGCGCATGCGCCCCGACCGCATCATCGTGGGCGAGGTTCGCGCGGAAGAGGCGCTGGACATGTTGCAGGCCATGAACACGGGCCACGATGGATCGCTGACCACGATTCACGCCAACACGCCTCGCGACGGGCTGGGCCGTTTGGAAGTCATGGTCGGCATGGCCAACGCGAACATGGGGTTGCGGTCGATCCGGCAGCAGGTGGCGTCGGCGGTCAACCTGTTCGTGCAGGTGGCCCGCTTCAGCGATGGGTCGCGGCGCGTGACGCACATCACCGAAGTCGTCGGCATGGAGCAGGAAATGATCACGCTCCAGGACATTTTTCTGTTCGAGAAGACGGGGATTGTGGAATCCGGAAGGGTGCTCGGCCGGTTTCGGGCCACCGGCATTCGGCCGCGCTTCTGCGAACGCCTCAAAGCGGCGGGCATCAATTTGCCGCCGCAACTGTTCCAGACGGTGGTGGAGATTAACTAATGCCCGTAGGCGCAGTCGTCTCCTTCGTGGTGGTCTTCGCGCTCACGCTGCTGGCGGTGAGCCTGGGGTTGAAGTTCTTCGATGCCCGGCGCAAGACGCAGATGACCGAGATGCTGCACACGGCCGCCGGGGAGCCGGTGGTGGCCATTCACAATCTGCTGAAGGAGATCAATTCCGAGATCCCCTCGGGATTCAAGGCCGTGCTCGCCTCGTTGCACTTCACGCGTCACGCCCAGGAGCAGATCCAGCAGGCGGGTTTGAACTGGACGTCCACGCGGCTGCTGACCAGCATGGCGGTGGCGGGGATACTGGGGCTGGGTTTGGGTTGCCTGTTTCCATTGCTGGTGAGCGCCCCGATTACGGCGGTGGTGCTGGGCCTGGTTTTCTCCACGCTGCCGTACCTGTACGTGCGGCAGAAGCGGCAGAAGCGGCTGAACGCACTGGAGGAGCAGTTTCCGGAGTCGCTCGACTTTCTGTCGCGTTCGATGCGGGCCGGCCATGCGTTCTCCATCAGCCTGCAAATGGTGGGCGAGGAGATGGCCGATCCCTTAGGCCAGGAATACCGCGCGCTGTTCAACGAGCAGAACCTGGGGGCGCCGCTGGATGTCGCGTTGCGCAATTTCGGCACGCGGGTGCCGCTGCTCGACGTGCGTTTTTTCACTTCATCGGTGCTGCTGCAAAGGCAGACGGGCGGCAACCTGAGCGAGATTCTCACGCGCCTGGCGTACATCATCCGCGAGCGCTTCCGATTGAAGGGCCAGGTAAAGGCGGCCAGCGCCCACGGGCGGCTCACGGCCACCATTCTGACCTTGCTGCCGGTCGGCACCATGCTGGGCCTGCTGGTGGTGGCGCCGGGCTATTTGCAGGGTATGGCCGAGGATTCCACCGGCAAGTGGATGATCGGCGGCGCCGTGGCAGCCCAGATTCTCGGCAATTTTTTCATCAAGAAGATTATCAACATCAGGGTCTGATATGGAACATCCACTGGGGTTTGCCTTTCTCACATTTCTAGCGTTGATGATCGTGATGACGTGGGCCGCGTACCGCCTGTTCTACAAGCCCGGCCGCTTCCTCAAACAACTCGGCAACCCGGTGATCGGCGGCGACCGGAACGGCGGCATCGCGATCGACGCCGAGCCGCAAGCCAGCACGCTGGTCTCGGTGTTGCACCAGATCGGCGCCCACGTGCCCGCGTCGGCAGCGGACACGGCCGATCTGCGCACGCAGTTGATCCGCGCGGGTTACCGTTCCGAGAATGCGCCGACGGTGCTCTACGGCCTGAAGATCGTGGCCGTCCTGGCGATGCTGGTGCCGTGCATCATGCTCGAATCCGACATGCCGGCGAACCCCATGATGAAGCTGGCGCTGATGGCTTCCGGGGTGATGGCGGGGTGGATTCTCCCGCGATTCATTCTGGAAAAGAAGGTGGCCAAGCGGCAGGAGATCATCCGCCTCTCGCTGCCCGACGCGCTGGACCTGCTGGTGGTCTCGGTGGAAGCTGGTTTAGGATTGGACCAGGCCATCCAGCACGTGGGGCGCGAGCTTCAGCAGAGCCACCCGCAGCTCAGCGAAGAACTGTCGCTGATCACGCTCGAGATGCGCGCCGGCAAGCGGCGCTCCGACGCCCTGCGCAATCTGGCGGAGCGAACCGGCGAACCGGAAGTCCGCAAGCTGGTGGCCATCCTTATTCAAAACGACCGCTTCGGCACGAGCATGGGCGAATCGCTGCGCAACCACTCCGATTTTCTGCGCGTGCGCCGGCGGCAGGAGGCGGAAGAGCGGGCCGGCAAGGTGGGCGTGAAACTGGTATTTCCGATTTTCTTTTTCATTTTGCCGTCGATGATGATCGTCGCGGCAGGTCCTGGGTTGCTACAAATTTTCAAGTATTTGTTCCCGATGATGAAACAAGTCAGTGGCTGAAGATAAGGAGAAACGACGATGAACGGCACATTGGTTCAAGGTTTGATGTGGCTGGGAGCGATCGGCGTCTTGTTTACGTTCTTGAGACGGCGGAAGGCCCGGCGGACGCAGCAATAGGGGAATTGCGAGGCGGCTCCGCCGACGCGCGGGACCGCCCCGCCAACCGATCACGAATGAAAGGAGACCGATATGAGCCTCGCGATTCAAGGAGCGATCTGGCTGGGGGCGGGTGTCACGCTCATCATGCTGCTGTCGCGCCGGCGCAGCCGTCGGGTGTTGCGGTAGCATCCGCGAAGAGCGGCTGGCGGGAGGCCGGCGGCTAAAAAGGAACTTCCGTCAGCCCTGGACGCCCTATGACGATTGGGATTCTCGCAGACAAACAGAATCGGGATGGCGGCTGGCCATACGTCCGCGGCTCGTCCTGGATCGAACCCACGGCCTACGCCGTCCTGGCGTTGCTGGCAGCGGGCGAGACGGAGCGAGCCAGGCGCGGCCTGCGGTGGATGCTGGGAATCGAGCGTTCCGACGGAGGCTGGCCTCCGAAAGAGGGCATCGACCAGAGCACATGGGTGACCGCGCTGGTGGCGCTGCTGCCTCCAGAGGAGCTTGGCGCGCGTGCGCACGCTCGCGCCATCGCATGGCTGCTGGAAACCACCGGCCGGGAATCCACCCCGGCGTACCGGTTGCGGGAGTGGCTTCTGGGCAACCCGAGGCCGCCCGAACAGGAGTTTCCAGGCTGGCCGTGGGTACCGGACGCGGCCGCCTGGGTTGGTCCGACTTCTCTGGCGGTTCTGGCGCTGGATAAGGAGTACCGCCGGAGGCCCATGCCGGCCATCCGGGAACGAATCGATTCCGGCCGGCGGTTCTTGCTGGCGCGGGTCTGCGCGGAAGGCGGATGGAATCACGGGGGGGTGCGAGCCCTGGGATACGAGTCCCGCCCTTACCCGGAAACCACCGGAATGGCGCTGGCGGCCCTGCGCGGCGTCCGGTCGCCCGCGACCGAGCGCGGTCTGGCGGTGGCCCAGCGATTCCTGGGGGAGTGCCGCTCGGCGGACGCCCTGAACTGGTTGCGGCTGGGCCTGCTGGCGCATGGGCAACTCCCTGTGGGCTACTGTCATCCGTTGGAGGTGGCGGACCGCACGCTTCCGGATACGTCCCTCGGACTGCTTGTCGCCGAGGCCGAAAAAGGGCGGGACTTCTTCCTGGCTTGACCCATGTCGCGAACACTCACCAGACGCGAATGGCTGGCCGGGTCGGCGGGGACCGCGCTGCTCACCGGCTGTGGCGCGCAAAGGCCGATCGTTCCGTCGATCGTCTCGATTGTGCGCGCGCCGGTTTACGACCAGCGCCTCTATGAGACGGTGCGCCGGATGCTGGAAGAGCATCGACTGGAGGTGCGCGGCCGCCACGTCGTGCTCAAGCCCAATCTGGTCGAGTTCGAGCCGGAAAGCAGCATCAATACGCATCCCCTGGTGGTGCATGCCGCCTTCGAAGCCTTCCGGGGGATGGACGCCGCGAGTGTGCGCATCGCCGAGGGGCCGGGGCACCGCCGCAACACGCTGGACCTGGCGGACGCGGCCGGATACTTCAAAACCGTGCCGCGTTTCGAAGACGTTTTCGTGGATCTTAACCTGGATGAGGTCACGCGCGTGCGCCCCGCCCGCCAGCTCTCCAGCCTCGGCGCGCTCTACCTTTCCAACACGGCTTTGGGCGCCGACCTGCTGGTCTCGATGCCCAAGATGAAGACCCATCACTGGGCGGGCGCGACTCTGTCCATGAAAAACCTCTTTGGCGTGGTGCCGGGCGGCATCTATGGATGGCCCAAGAACGTGCTCCACTGGGCCGGCATCCACGAATCCATCGCCGATCTGCACGCGGCCTTTCCGCGCCAGTTCGCGATCGTCGACGGCATCGTCGGCATGGAAGGCAACGGCCCCATCCAGGGCACGCCGAAGCGAGCGGGGGTGCTGGTGACGGGCCGCGACCGGGCTGCCGTGGATGCCACTTGCTGCCGCATCATGCGCATCGAACCTCTCAAGATGGAATACCTGCGGCTGGCGTCCGGCGGAGAAGCGCACATCACCGAGCGGAATATCCGGCAGATCGGCGAAAGCCTGCCGGCGGTTGCCACGCCGTTTGAGCTGCTACCCGAATTCCGATGGCTTCGGATGGAGAACAGTTAGATGCCAGCGCTACTACCCGATGCGGCTCGAACCGCGCCGCCCTTCCGGCCGGGATGGAGCGCCCGGTTCGCCGCCATGAGGCCGAGCCGCGCCATCTATGGGCTGGTCTCGCTGTTGCTGCTGGCCCCCTGCCACTGGCAGCCGCGCCTCCAAGCGGGCGATCTTTCCAGTCATATCGATAACTCCTGGCTGGCGCGGTTGATCGAAAGCGGGCGGGCACAAGGGCTGGAGGCAGTCCGCCAGACCAGCAACTTTCTTTTCGACTTGATTCTAGGCGGGCTGTTCAAGGTTGTGGGTGCGGAAGCGGCGCGGCGGATCGCCGTTTCCCTCGCGATTTTGACGTTCGCCTGGGGCGCGTTTGCATTTATCTCCACGGTGTCGGGCCGCCGCGCCTGGCACCTGATGCCCGTGATTGGCATGCTGGCGTACGGCTGGGTCTTCCAGATGGGCTTCTTCGATTTCTATCTGAGTCTCGGGCTGTGCTTCTGGGCCCTGGCTCTGGGGTGGGAATCGAAGCCCTGGCGGCTGGCCGCCGCGGGGCCCATTCTGGCGCTCGCGTATCTCGCCCACGCGCTGCCGGTAGTCTGGGCCGCCGGCTTGCTGGCGTACCTGTGGCTGGCTGGCCGCACGGCGGCGCGGACGCGCGCCTGGATGATTGCCGTTTCTCTGCTGGCCATGGTCCTGTTGCGCGCGTGGACCGGCGGCACGCGGATCGCCGAGTGGTCCCTGCAGCGGATCTGCATGACCTCGGCCGCCGACCCGAGCTGGACCTTCGACGCCAAGTACTACGTGCTGCTGGTGGGATTGTTGCTGGTTTGGGGGGCGCTATTTCTCGATTTGATGCACCAATGGGGAACGCTCCGGCTGGCCTCGAGCATCCCCTTCCAGGTTTGTGTCGTGGGCGCGGCGGGAGTTTTCCTCCTTCCCGCCACGTTGCTGATCCCGGGCTTTCAGCACGCGCTGGTTCTCATCGCCGAGCGCATGGCTCTGGGGGTGAGCGTTTGCGTGTGCGCCCTGGTGGGAGCGGCCAGGCCGCGCATATGGGAACGTTACGCGCTGGTGGTGGTGGCGCTGATCTTCTTCGGTTTCCTCTACCGCGATGAGCGCGCCATGAACGCCCTGGAAGACCGGATGCAAGGCGCCGTGGCGCAATCGGTTCCGGGCCACGGTGTGGTGATTCGAGGTGTGAAAGCAGGCATGCCATGTGGAAGCACGAACTGGAAAGCTCTCGAGGATCGGCGGCCGCGTACCTGAGCCGGGAGCGGAGGGAAGCAGAGCCCTGGCGCCGGATTCTGGCGGAAGGCGGGCTGCTGCTGGCCATGCTGTTGACGTCGTCGTTGCTGGTTCGCGGTTAGGGAACGAAGTAGGCCGGCGCCGCCAGCAGCACCATCAGGTTCCACACCACCAGTCCGCCGTACCAGTAGGTGATCCAGCGGATCAAGTGGTGCTTCTTGGTATAAATGCAGATCCCTCCAATGCTCAGCGCCAGCACTTTAGAGGCTACCACTCCGGCGACCGGGCCGGTGCGCATCAGCATTTGAATGAAGGGGCTGGCTTCGGCCACCCCCAGCTTGAACCCCACCAGGGTGGTCAGTACGTCCAGCAGTTGCAGGTAGATGAAGATTTGAACGATAGCCATCCAGTTTTCCCAGTGACTCTATCGGCGCTTCTCTCAAACAATTGTAGCCGCAGCGGGGCAAGAAATATCGTCTATTTTGTACCGTCTGTACTAGTAGAACGATCCCGGCCTGGCGCCAATTCCCGTTTTCGGTACTGTGAGGCCTGGCTGGGTTTCGCGCATCCGTCCGCCAACAGGATGCTGAAGAAGGCCAACTGGCCCCCCGCTCTCTGAAAAGGGTCTCCGGGAAGCGGCCGCCGCGCTCCGGCAGGCCGCCCCCGGCCGCCAGGGCCCGCAACCCGAGGCTGCGGGGTGAACGGCTTGCAGTTTGGGCCCAGCCCTCGATGGC
>JBAWDI010000730.1:0-3813 GCA_049590695.1 Bryobacteraceae bacterium | reverse complement strand
CGATCACCGATGAGGTAAAAATGTAACTGTCCTGGATGCGCTCAACTGGCCGGTTTTGAAGTGACCCCGACTGGCCGGTTTTGAGGTGACCCCCGAGGCTCACCCTGCCAAGCTGGACAATGGCATTGCTTTCGCGGGCATCGTAGCTGTTCAGGTGGACCAACAAGATGCCACCAAGTTCCTCCAGTTCCAGCGAGAGGAGGACGATTGGATCCGGTACCAGCTTTGAGATCAAGATCGACATGAAGTCCCCTATAAAGCGAGGGTATCATAAGCATCGCAAAGGCGACGGTCCACTCTCGAACCCCCGTAGGGGGCCGGCTACTCAGCGGCGGCCTCGGCTTGGACGTCGGGGACGGCGTCAAATCCAGTGGAGCACGTCTGCAAAGTCAGCGAATTCGCGAAGGAATCGGAAATCCTGTTCGCTGGGCGCAACGCCCTTCGCAGCGTGCATCACTCGGTTGCGGATCAGGTTGAGGCGATTGAGACCGGCGAGGAATCGCTTACGGTCCGACGCCGGTCCGGTTGGAAGGAGCTTCGAGAAGATATCCCACCGCTTCTCGATGATTTCCTTTAGATGCACAAAATTCGTGTAGCAGTACGGTTCAGCGGCTGGCTCCGGGTCTCGTTCCAGTGCTGCGGCGCACTCCGCGCGAATGTTTTCTGGGATGCCCTTCCGCCACCACTCGGCACCATGCCCCTTTTCGAGTGTAATTCTGATCTAGGTGTGAAAAAATCGCTCCAGGATATAGAGCCAGGCATACATGTCGCTCAGGTAAACCTCCGGATTGTTTAGACCAAAGTAGATCCAGGCATCATCGGGGTGCACAGCAGGGTAGCGTTGCTGGACTTCGCAACAGAATTCCCACCTGGGCCACTCGGTCTTCTCACGTTTGAGCTGTTCCGTGGCGCTGCGTGTCTCCGCGTCGATCGCGAACAGAATGTCGGAACGCCGGATTCTGCCTTCTCCGATCTGGTTGTAGAGGTACCCCATCACGGTCTCCACGGTCACGTGCATCTGCTCCGCGATCCGGGCCGGCGACAAGCCGCTCACCAACAAAGATGCCGCTTGATGCCTTCGGGGGCCTGGCCCTGTATTGGTTGCGCCTAAATCAACGGTGCGTATTATATCCATACCTTACGGATTATAGGCCCTGGCGCACGCCGTGTGCATCACGGAGCCCCCGAGGGGCCGGCTCCCGCGGAGGGAGGGGAGGTGTCGGCATAGGCGCCTCGGCCGGACCGGGAAGCCATCTCGGTTGTTTGATAAATCCCCTCCGCGCCAGCGCAAATGCCCAGGAAGTCCCGATCTGGGAAGCCAGTATCCCTCCCGTGACACGCCGATCGCGTTCGAAACCACGGCGAACATCCGGGAGGTCCATAGAAGCCGCGTTCAGACCCTAAGCCGCCGCGGGCCAAGCGCCTCGCAGCACATCTCCCGACCAATCCTCTATAATGAGGGCGTGCAGGCACAGTGGAGAGAGACTACAGTCGGCGAGCATGGCGAACTCGTTTTGCACGGCCTCCCATTTGCGCCCGGCCAGCCGGTTGAAGTGTTGGTGGTCTCGAAAACCGCGGGATCGACGGTGGCCGGGGGCGGAAGCCTCCGAGATTCGGTTTTCGAGTTTCGTGAGCCGTTGGAGCCGGTTGCCAGCGAGGACTGGGACGCCTTACTGTGATTCTACTGGACACCCACATTTGGGTTTGGTGGGTTTCTCAACCGGATCGGCTGCAACCGAGGCATCGCCAACTTCTCGAACTTGGCGCTGACCGCGTCTTCGGCGTGAGCGTCATCTCCTGTTGGGAAGTCGCAAAACTGGTGGAGTACGGAAGGCTGAAGCTCGATCGGGCCGTCGGGCTTTGGATAGAAAGCGCCCTCGCGGAACCGGGCGTGTCCCTCGTGCCCCTCCATCCGCAGATCGTGGTGGAATCCACCCAACTGCCGCAACCTTTCCATCGCGATCCGGCCGACCAACTGCTGGTCGCAACGGCCCGCGTTCTTCAGTGTCCAATCATGACTGAGGACAGCAAGATTGCGGCCTATCCGCATATCCGGCTTGCCTGACCTTAGCAGCTTTGACTGGCCGTCACTCCCGTGAAACGCCGGTCACGGCAGCAGCGTCCTCGGGATCACACGTAGCGGCGCATGATCCGCGCCTCGGGCTTCGCCCGCTACTGGATCGGCGTTCACACTAAGAGGTGCCCGCTACAGCCGATAGCACGCCACGTCCGTCGCTGCGAAATCATTACCAGTTGCTAGCACCGGCTCGCCGCGAGATACCGCCAGCGCGTATACGGCACAATCCCCGAAGTTGAGCTGCGCCCGGTGCCCCATCCCTTTTCCAAATCGCCCAAACGCCGCTATCGCCACTCTCGCCTGGATTTCATCGAATGGGACCACTTCGCTCACCAGATCGTCCACCAGTTGGTACAACAAGCCGACCGCGCTCTCACCCAGTCGCGCCCGAAGAACCATGCCAGCTTCCAGGAGCGACATCGACGAGAGAACTCGGTCTACCGCTGTCTCCAATGCGTCCAGCAGCCGTTCCCGGGATGGCTCCCCGAGGGCAATCGCAATCAGCGCCGATGTGTCGATTACCATCAGCGCGGAATCCCGAAGGCATCGTATCCGAGAATCTCTTCCGGGGTGCGGGCGTCGACCACTGGAAGAGCGCCGATCCTGGCGCAGAGATCGTCCACCTTCGTTCGATTGAGGGGCCGGCTTGCCTTCCGGAGCCTTTCTTCCAAAGCGGCGATTACGGCATCGCTGAGAGTCACCCCCATACGTTTGCTGACTTGCTCGGCTAAACGGTGGGCGGCGGGATTCTTAATATACAGCGTGCGCCGTTTCTTCTCCGCCACTTTTCGGGTCCTCATGACCTCCATTGTAAGGCAATCCCGAGGTATATACCAGAGTCCGGGCTGGCTGGATTGAGCCGCCGAACCGGGCAAACCTTTTTCAGTCACAACGCATTGTCTCAGCAGAATCAATCGCTTACGCATTTTGCCCAACTGTGGCGTAGTACACTGTGGACAGGGGGGAATCCGCTTTGCTCACTATCCGAAATTGGCTTTGTTCCGCATTTCGCGCGCAACAGCCGCAATCGCCCGTTCCCGGCCCCCTGCCCCCGGCCCACAGGCCCCCGCCGGGTGACGCATCGTGCAAAAAAACGCCTCCCCATGCGTCACCCAATCTCACGCCGCCACCCCAACCCATTGAAAAACAGGAGCTTAAAACCTCATGATTATGAACTCCACACCCGCGCAGATGCGTCACCCGAGTATGTTCGTTCCGCCTCCGGTTCGCAGCCCCCGCCGGACGCCATGGTAGCCTGAAATTATGCAGTTTTCCGAGTCGATATTCGCCGCGCGCTTCAACATCGCGCGAGGGGACCTGGAAGGCTATCTGGCCGACGCGCTTTCCCAGGGCGGCGAGTATGCGGACCTGTACTTCGAATACCTGCTCACCAGCTCCATCGGCATAGACGAATCCATGGTCAAGAGCGCCACCCAGGGCGTCTCCATGGGCGTCGGAGTGCGGGTGATTGCGGGCGGGCGCACCGGGTACGCGTACAGCGACGATCTCTCGCCGGAGCGGATTCGAAAGGCGGCGCGGGTGGCGGCCTCCATCGCGGCGGGCCCGAGCACCATCGAAAAGCTCGGTCTGAACCATGGCGCCACGCATAATCTGTACCCCGTGCTCACCGCGCCCACCGAGACCGCATTCCTCGATCGCGTGGAGCTGGTGAAGCGGGCGGACCGCGCCGCGCGCGCCTACGATCCGCGTATCTTCCAGGTGCAGGCCTTCTACGC
>JBAWDI010000729.1:0-2210 GCA_049590695.1 Bryobacteraceae bacterium | reverse complement strand
CCGCATGTACACGAACTGAGCCATGTCGTTTGCCTCTCCAAGACTACGGGTTGTACGATTCAATCAGCCGCACCGGAACCTCGAAGTATTCGAAGGTGGCCCCGTCCGCGCTGATCACGACGGTGTTGCGCCTGGCCGATGGAAGGTAGAAATCCATCGGCTCGCAGTTTGTGTCGATCTGGACGTGCAACATCCTGAGGTTGCCGCCCGCAGGGATGTCATTCACGATCCAATTGAATAAATCCTCGTAGCCGACGTCGGCCACTTCCGGCGCGCGCAAGTACAGCGAGAAGTCATGGACGAAAACCAGCGCGTTGCCGAGCCTGCCCGGTCCACTCCCCTGCCACGCGATCATCACCGATCCGGGCGGCATCGACAAGATCGCCAGGCGAATGTTGTTCTGCGTGGGCTGGCCAAAGACGATGGCGTTCTCGGTGTAGAACTGAATCCGGCCGCCGCCGCCGAGCGCCTCCACCAGGTTTGGCAGAGACTGGAGCGCCGTCACCCACTCGGCCAGAAGCGTCTTGGGGTTAATCATAGTGCTTAGGAGTCAGCGATAATCCACGTACAGATCATCGCCAGGGCAGCCGCAACCATCGCGCCAGCGCAGATCTCTGCCGCCAACCATAGATGAGCTTCGAGGGACGCCATCAGGCCCACCCACGCTACCACCACCACAGCGCTACAAATTCGCTCAAACATTGATCAGTTCTCGCGGCTAATCAGCCGTCTACCCGGCCCGCAACGTCAACGAGAGCTGGGCCATGCCGTACGGGTCGGGCTGGCGCACGGTCGTCACCACGAACTGCGACCCCCAGGCCGTCACCCAATCGCCGCGTTGCGGGAAATTCGGCAAGTCGGCGGGGTTGACCGAGATCTCCTCAACATTCGCCAGCGCTCCGGATTCATCGCGCACGCGAACGTGGCGGATCGCGGTGATGATCAGGGGATCGCCTGCCGCCAACCCATCTTGCACTGACTGGTACCCCACCGGCTCACCGAACGTCTCCTGCATCACGGCGTTGACAGCCGCGCCGATGGTGGGCCAGCCGGACATTTATATAAGGAGGTGGGGCGGCGAGTCGGCCGCCCCTGTTGGATCAGGCCTCGCTAAGCACGCTCACCGGTTAGGCGTTGGTGGCGAGTTCATACAGAACCCAGATTTCCACCTGGCCGGCCGTCAGCGGACCGGTGGCGATGGTCACGTTGATCTTCCCGGCAGCCGACGTCTTGAAGGGGGTCGCCACGCAGGAAGGAGCCATCACCGCATCGAGGCTGAGCGTGGCTTTCCCGGTCGCCGCCAGGATCGACGTGCTGGACGATCCAGCCGCCGTGCCCACCGCCAACGTCGCAGCGCCCGCCGCGGTCAGCGCCGCGGTACTGTTGATGACCCCTCCGAATACCACGGCATTGGCAGGGATCGTATCGCTGTTGGCCGGCGTGCAACTCGCGCCACCATCGACGGTGACGTCGTAGAGCGCGTGCGCCACGCGAACCCCCGTGGATACGCCCGTGGCGCCGGGCAGGAACCCGTTCAGACGGACGCGAACCGTGGCATCGCCGGAAGCGCCGCCCGGCGCCGCCGTACCGCTGGCCTGCGCCAGTTCCGCCGTACCGATCACAAGGTTACCGGCGGACGTAGACGTGGCCACCTTGTTCGTGTCGTCCCAATAGACTGCGTCGCCCGACACGAACGTGCTCGCGTCCTTGGCCAGATCGAAGACACCCTCGGCTACGATCTCCAGGGACGCATTTTGCGCGGCATTGTACACCGCAACACCGAAGAGGTTTCCCACCTTGACGCCACCACCGGAGTTGACCGCATAGGGCGCCGCGACCGTGAGGGTATGACCCTCGTGCACGTAGTTGTTCACTTTCTTTCTCCTTTTTCTGGTGGGGGCGGCGATTCCCGCCACCCCCGGTCTGCCTGCGCCCTACTGGCCGGCGTTCTTCTGCATGCCGCGGTAGTCGAGAGCCGCCGCGCCGAAATCCATGCGCGCCTTGATCTCGACGCCGTCCACTTCGAATCCCTGCTTGGTTTCGATGTACACGCCCTGCTGCCCTTCCAGGTAGCAATACTCCACGGTGTCGATCTGTGCCGGGTCCGCGATCAGGTACCATCCCGTGGTCCCATTCGCGGCGGCATCGAGACGCGGCTCGACCACCGGGACCAGGCTGCGCACCCATTCCGGCACGACCTTCGTCGCATC
>JBAWDI010000728.1:0-1707 GCA_049590695.1 Bryobacteraceae bacterium | reverse complement strand
CCGTCGGCGTGAAGACGCGCGGAATGGACCGGCATGAGATCGCTCGTGTCGCACTCCAGGGACGGCATGGAGCATCCGAGTATTTCGACGGTGCCATGACCACCAGCGACTTTCCCAACATCCTGGCGAACGTCGCCAACAAGACCCTGCGCCAGGCGTATGACGCGGCACCGCGCACCTTCGTGCCCTTCTGCCGGCAGGTCACGGCACTCGACTTCAAGCCGGTGAATCGCATTCAACTGAGCGACATCGCCGCTTTGCAGAAGACCAACGAAAACGGGGAGTTCGTGCGCATCTATCTGGGCGACTCCAGGGAGTCGTACGCGCTCACGACCTGGGGCGGCATCGTTCCGATCACCCGCAAGGTGGTGCTCAACGACGACCTCCAGGCGTTGACGCGGATTCCGGCCGGGTTGGGCATCGCGGCCGCCACGCTCGAAAGCGACGCCGTGTGGGCTGTGATCACGGCGAACGCGAACATGGCCGATGGCGTGCCGCTGTTCCACGCGACGCACAAGAACCTGACGGGCACCAATGCCCTCGCGGCGGTGGCCAACATCACCGCGGCGCGCAAGTTGATGCGCAAGCAGACTGCGCCCAAGGGCACGATCCTGAACCTGATTCCCAAGTTCCTGATCATCCCGGCGGCGCTCGAGGGGATTGCGGTCCAGATCACCAATCCGATCAACTTGGCGGCAACCGCATCTTCGGCCGACGTGCCGGCATTCGTGCGCGCCATGGTGCCGATCGTGGAGCCGCGCTTGGACGCGGTGGCGAGCGTCGGCGACACCAACTGGTACACGGCGGCCGACCCGAGTTCGATTGACACGATCGAGTACTGCTATCTCGAGGGGCAGCAGGGCGTCTACATCGAGACCCGGCAGGGCTTCGAGGTTGACGGCGTGGAGATCAAGGCCCGCTTGGATTTCGCGGCTGCGGCGATCGACCATCGCGGCTTGCAGAAGAACACCGCGGCATAGGCGGACGAGACCACAGTCAAACCAGCGGGGGCCGGCGACGGCCCCTCGCGCAGACAAAAAGCGAAGAACAGGAGAACCACTCTCATGACGAATTTTGTGAAAAGCGGTGATCATCTCACCCTCGCCGCGCCCTACGACGTGCTGTCCGGGGGCGGCTTCAAGGTGGGCAACGTCTTCGGCGTGGCCGCCAACGACACGCTCTCGGGCGCCGACGTCGAGTGCAACGTCGAGGGCGTCTACGACCTCGCCAAGGACAACAGCACGTTCAGCCAGGGCGATTTGGCCTACTGGGACGACTCGGCGAAGAAGGTGACGTCCACGGTCGGCAGCAACCTGCTGATCGGCGCGGTCGAAGTGGCCGCCGCGACCGGCGTCGCCATTGTGCGGGTCAACCTGTTCGGCGTGCCCGGCTTCTCGGGACAGGCGCACGGCCTCAAGGTCGCGCATGCGCTCTACGACTATGCGGTCGACGGCGGCGCCACCTGCACTCCGGCCAACAGCGACACCATTCCCGACAACGCGGTGGTGTTCGGCGGCGTGGTCAATTCCACCGCGGCCGTCACCGCATCCGGATCGGCCACAGTCGCGATCGGAACCGCAGCGGGTTCCGCGGGCAACTCCATCCTGACGGCCACCGGCAAGGCGTCGCTCGGCTTGGATGCGGCGGTCGTACCGACGTGCGTGGCCACCCCGTTCAAGATGACGGCGGCCGGCAAGATCAACGTCA
>JBAWDI010000727.1:0-2548 GCA_049590695.1 Bryobacteraceae bacterium | reverse complement strand
AAGCTGACGTTCAGCGTGGCTACCAACGTGGGCTCGGCGCTGGTCTACTCGCAGACCAGCGGGGTGGCGCCGGCCACCATCACGTTTTCCATGGAGCCGGGGCGCTCGGGCGTGGTCCGGCAGGGGGGGACGAATATCTGGACGGGCGCAGGGACCTCGCAGGGCGTACCGCTCAACGTGACGCTATCGTCGCCCGAGGCCATCAACATTCCCAATATGATCCGGGTGTACATGAACTACCGGCAGTCGGACCAGCGGGGCGTGATCTACCCGATTCCCACCGTGCCGAACAACAGTCCGGGCGGCACCACGGGCAACACGGCCGGCAATGAAGGCCTGCAAGACATCCTGCTGGACGAGGCGCGCGGCAGGCTCTACATCACCAACTCGGGATTCAACCGGATCGAGGTATTCGACACCCAGCAGCAGGTATTCCTGAACCCGATTCCGGTGGGACAGATGCCCCACCAGATGGCCATGGGCACGGACGGCAACACGCTGTACGTCGGGAACACGGGCGGCGAGTCGATCGGCATCGTGGACCTGAACGCGCAACAAGTGACGGGCGGCGTGGTCTTCCCGCCGGTCCCGCGCAGCGGCACCTCCAACGGGATCTACCCGCGTTCGCTGGCGATGGGATTGGTGGGCCTGGAATTCATCATGTCGAACGGCACGCAGTGGCAGGTAGTGGGGAATACGGCGCTGCCGCGGCCGGCGGATCCAGTGGCGCCGGTGACGCTGTCGACATGCCCGGCGTGCGGGATGATCGCCACGCCGGATAACAATTACATCCTGACGCTATCGGGGAACGGGACGGCCTACGTTTACGACTCGCTGGCGGACAGCTATGTGGCTTCGCGGCTGCTGATCCCGGCTCCGATTACGGGTTACTACGGTTTGCTGGCGGCTGGCCTGGGAGCCAACTACTTCCTGGTGGACGGCCTGATTCTGAATACTTCGCTGACCACACTGGGCGGCACGGCCTCGCCGGGCGCCACCACGGTCACGCCGGGCACGGGGGGCGGCGCACCCACCGCCACCATCGTCAACACCGGCAACCGCAACGTGGCGGCGGTGGCTCCGTTGAACGACCACCAGTTCCTGTGGCTCACCACTCCCGTGCGCCAGAGCATCACCACCGCGACGCGCGACGATTCGCGCACCACACTGCAAACGATCGACCTGAATGCCGGGGCGGTGTCGCTGGTGGGGCCGGTTCCGGAGAACCCGGTGGTCAGTGTTTTCGGCACCACCCGGTTCAACACCAACCCGCGGATGATGGTGGTGGATTCAGCCGGCACGACGGCGTACGCCATTACGATCTCAGGGCTGAGCGTGATCTCTCTGGCGCCGGCGGGAAACAACACGCAGCCTGCGATCTCGACGGGCGCGGGCGCGGTGGTGAATTCGAGCAGCGCGGGGGCGCCCATCACGCCCGGCTCGTTTGTCACCATCAGGGGCAAGAACCTGGCCGCCACGGGCGTGGCCAGCACGCTGCCGCCGCCGACGGTGCTGGGCGGCTCCTGCGTGACCTTCGGCGATATTGCGCTGCCGCTGCTTTCGACGTCGAGCGGACAGATTCAGGCGCAGGTGCCCGTCACCATGCTGCCCGGAACGCAGGTGGTGGAGGTGCGTTCGCTGGCGACCGCGCAGGACAGCGCTCCGGTGCTCATCACGGTGAAGGCGGCGGGGAACTGAGGAGAGCATGCCACTCCGTGGAGCGACCTTTTAGGTTGCCACGTCGGCGTCCGTGCCGACGTTCTTCGGGGAATGCCGGTAGGAATACCGGCATGGCAGGCGAAACGCCTGCTCCACGGCGCGTTGGATGCGGAATGAGCGCGACCGGCACGCAGGCACTTCGGCCGACCGGATGAAGGGGAGGGGGCCGGGCGTGCCCGGCCCCTACGCCCAGGTCAGAACCACCTTGCCCGAATTGCCGGAAAGCATGGCCTCAAAGCCGCTCTCGAATTCGGTCGAGGGGAAGCGGTGGGTGATGACCGGGGTGATGTCCAGGCCGGATTCGAGCATGACCGTCATCTTGTACCAGGTCTCGTACATTTCGCGGCCGTAGATACCCTTGATGGTGAGCATGTTGAAGATGACGGTGTGCCAGTCGATGGACATCTCTCCGGAGGGGATTCCGAGCATCGCGATCCTGGCGCCGTGGCTCATGTTGGCGATCATGTCGCGGAAGGCGGCGGGGTTGCCGGACATCTCCAGACCCACGTCGAAGCCCTCGGTCATGCCGAGTTGCTTCTGCACATCCCGGAGACTGGTTTCGCGCGCGTCGACGGCGAGCGTCACGCCCAGCTTGCGGGCGAGCGCCAGGCGGTAGGGATTGAGGTCGGTAATCACGGTGTAGCGCGCGCCGGCGTGCCGCGCCACGGCCGCCGCCATGATGCCGATGGGGCCGGCGCCGGTGACCAGCACGTCCTCGCCCAGCACGGGGAAGGAAAGCGCGGTGTGGACGGCATTGCCGAAGGGGTCGAAGATGGCCGCGATGTCGAGCGAAACCGATTCGTGGTGGCGCCAGATGTTGGTCATGGGC
>JBAWDI010000726.1:0-3267 GCA_049590695.1 Bryobacteraceae bacterium | reverse complement strand
CGGGCAGGATCGGGGACGCGACGCTCATCAACGGGCGCATGATCTACAACCGAAGCTGGTTTGGGCGACTCATGCATTGGCGCACGGATTACTTGATCATGGGCAGGTTGTCGCGGGGCGACCGCTTTACGGCCCCGCTCACGCTAAGGGGCGTGGGTTTGGAAGGGGCACTCTTTCTGTCGCAACGGCCGTTGGGGCTGAAGCTGAAAAAGCGGTAGAAAGGAATCATGCGTATTCTGCAAGCGATTGCGTTTCTACCGTTGGCGCTGGCGCTGTCCCACGCGCAGCCGGCTGTCGAGATCCGCGTGGATGGCGAGGCGAAGCTAGGCCCGTTCCGCCCGATCTACTCCTACTTCGGCTACGACGAGCCTAACTACACTTACTCCGCCAACGGCAAGAAGTTGATTGGCGAACTGGCCGCGCTGAGCCCCGTGCCCGTCCAGATCCGCGCGCACCATCTGCTCGTGACCGGCGATGGCACACCGGCCTTGAAGTGGGGCTCCACCAACGCCTACACCGAGGATGCCGCGGGAAAGCCGGTCTACGACTGGACCATCCTCGACCGCATTTTCGACACCTACATTCAGGTGGGCGCCAGGCCGTTCGTCGAGATCGGATTCATGCCCGAGGCGCTCTCCACCACTCCCGAGCCGTACACGCGGCACTACCCCAAGCCCGACGACGGCAAGGGCTGGTCCTATCCCCCCAAGGACTATGCCAAGTGGGCGGAGTTGGTGCGGCGGTGGGTGGCACACTCGGTGGAGCGATATGGGAAGGCGGAGGTGGAGCACTGGTCCTGGGAGCTGTGGAACGAGCCCGACGGCAGCGGGTACTGGCGCGGCACGCCGGAGGAATACGACAAGCTCTACGATTACACCGCCGACGCCATCAAGCGCGCGCTGCCGGCGGCGCTCGTGGACGGCCCGGGCACCACCGGTCCCGGCGGCCCGAGGGGCGCCACGTTTCTCAAGCAGTTTCTGGAACACTGCGCGCACGGCGCGAATACGGTGACCGGCAAGACCGGCGCGCCGCTCGATTTCATCAGCTATCACGCCAAGGGGCAGGCGCGCGTGGTGGACGGCCACTCCCGTATGGGACTCGACCATAACCTGCTGGACGTTCAGAAGGGACTCGAGATGATCAACGGGTACCCGCAGTTCCGCGCGCTTCCCATCGTGCTCAGCGAGTGCGACCCGGAGGGCTGCGCGGCTTGCGCGGCGCGCCTGTATCCGCAGAATTCCTATCGCAACGGCACCATGTACCCCAGCTACACGGCGGCGTCGATGAGCAACATCTTCAAGCTGTCGGACCGGTACAAGTCCAACCTCGCGGGGATGCTCACGTGGGCCTTCGAGTTCGAGGATCAGCCCTACTTCGAGGGCTTTCGCACGCTCGCCACCAACGGAATCGATAAGCCCATCCTGAACCTCTTCCGCATGGCCGGGCTGATGCGCGGCGACCGCATCAAGGTGGAGAGCAGCGGCGCTGCCGGGTTGGACGCCATTCTGCAATCGGGCGTGCACGGCGCCGCCGCGGACATCGACGGCCTGGCTACGCGCGCCGACCGCGAAATGGCGGCCCTGGTGTGGAATTACTACGACGACGACTTGCCGGCCGCGCCGACGCCCGTCCGCCTGGAGCTGGCGGGCATTCCGAAGACGGCCGCGCGGGTACTCATGGAGCACTACCGCATCGACGACGAGCACAGCAACGCGTTTACGGCCTGGAAGCGCATGGGATCGCCGCAGCAGCCCTCGCCCGAGCAATACATGCAACTGGAAGCGGCGGGCGGCCTGCAACTGCTCGACTCGCCACGGTGGCTGGAGGCGAAGGACGGGAAGGTGGAGATCCGGTTCCCGCTGCCGCGCCACGCCGTCTCGCTGGTGCGCCTGAGCTGGTAACGGTGGGGCATGCTTTAGCTTGCCAACGTACGTACGAGTCTGTGTACTCGTACGTGTGATACGATGAAACCGGAGGACAAAATGCGCGTGACGGCTTCGAAACTGCGTGAGAATGTCTACCAGATTCTGGACGAGGCGATTGCCACCGGCGTCCCGGTCGAGGTCATCCGCAAGGGCAAGGTGCTGAAGATCGTGCCCGACAAGCCCGTCTCCAAGCTGGACAGGCTGAGAACGAGAAAGAACATTTTTGTGGGTAACTCCGACGACATCATCGGCATGGACTGGTCGAAGGAGTGGACCGAATTGAAATGACGATCTATCTGGACACCCACATCCTCGTGTGGCTGGTTCGGGGCGAGAGAGACAAACTCGACGCAGCCGCTAGCCGGGCCATCGAAGACTGCGACCTCGTGGTTTCGCCGGCCGTTGTCCTGGAGTTAGAGCTACTCCACGAAATCGGCCGGCTGCGTGCGTCCGCGTCGAGTATCGTGACGGCCCTGGCAACGGATATCGGCCTTCGCATTTGCGATCTGCCCTTTCGGACGGTGGTGGAATACGCGCTGAAAGAGAAGTGGGGCCGGGATCCGTTCGACCGTTTGATCGTGGCCAATGCCAAGGCTGCGGAGGCGCCGCTGGTGACCAAAGACGCGCGAATTCGCCGCCACTATTCCCGCGTCATCTGGTAAACCCAGGAGCGCCCGCAAGCTGGCAATGGGCAAGCCAAACCATGCCCCACCAAGGTAGGGCGTGCTTTAGCTTGCCCATTTTTCACGGTTTCCTTCGGCCGGGGCTTGCACGTCTCGAATATTCCCTGTATATTTCATCCTAATCGCCGGAGGCGCGATTATTTATGCGGGCCAGCGCGAGTTCCAAACTCTTCAGCAGATTCCTACGATGGATTTCCCCAGACCAGAAGGAACCCTTGTCGGTGTGGGAGGTCCTGGGCGAAGAATACTGGCGTGGCGCGGATCCGCCGCGAGATCCCGACGACTGCGGCGATAGCGAGTACGACGATGCCTTGAAGAAGTACCGGGAAAAGGGAACGCTATGGCTGGATGCGGGGAGGCCCGAAGAAGGTCCGGTCACAGCGGACTACCATGCGGCCGAGCTGGCCTTCCGGAGGATTCTGATGGCGCGCCTGCATACCGGGAAAAGGACGGCTCTTTGCTTCTCCGGCGGCGGCATCCGGAGCGCTACTTTCGGGCTGGGAGTGCTGCAAGGGCTGGCGGCGCATTCCTGGTCTCCGAAAGATCCCGCGGCGCCGCCCCGGCTGCTGGCCGGCGTGGACTACCTTTCCACGGTTTCCGGCGGAGGATATCTGGGCGGCTGGTTCTCGGCATGGGCGTCGCGCCACGCGGACGGAGCC
>JBAWDI010000725.1:0-2278 GCA_049590695.1 Bryobacteraceae bacterium | reverse complement strand
CGCCGGCTGGCCGCGGTGCTGCTGATCGCCGCCGGCGCCACCGCGGGGAGCGTCTATCTGAAAAACTTGGCTGCGCCGGAACTGGACCGCACAGTTTCCGCGCGGGCGTTCTGGCGCGAGATTTGCGGCCGCGCGAATGAAGTGTGCGTCGACCAAATCGAGCGAAACTGGCGTTACGGGCTGAATTACTACTCCGGCACGCCGTTGCCGGAATGCTCCGTCGAGGCCAGGCCGTGGCGGGTGCGCCAGTCTCCCGGCCAGCCGCCCAATCTCGCCGCGGCGACGCCGGCCGCGATTTCTCCGGTTGACCTGCACACCCCCGGCGTTGTAACCTTCCCTTTCCGGAAGTGATCCATGATTCTTCCACAAACACATGCCGCCGTCCTGTTTCTGATGACCCTCAGCCTGCTGTGCTGGGGTTCGTGGGCGAACAGTTACAAACTCGCCGGGAAGTGGCGCTATGAGCTCTACTATTTCGATTTCGCGGCGGGGGTGGTAGTCGCTGCCTTCCTCTATGCCTTTACCGTGGGCAACCTGGGCTACGATGGCTTCTCCTTTATGGACGACGTGATGCATTCCGGCAAGCGCCAGTGGCTATACGGGTTGATGGGCGGAGTCATCTTCAATCTGGGCAACATGATCCTGATGTCGGCCATCTCGGTGGCGGGCATGGCGGTGGCGTTCCCCATGGGAATAGGCGTGGCAACGATCGTGGGGACCATCCTGGCCTATGTGGCTAAGTCGACGGGAAACCCCGCGTTGATGTTCGCGGGCTGCGCGCTCATTGCGGGTGCCGTCGCCGCCGCCGCGTTGGCCTATCGATTTCACGCCGTTCTGAGGCACGAGGAACTCGCCCGGGCCGGAAAGGCCGCCAGCACGCGCCGCCCGAGTTCGATCAAGGGGATCGTCCTGGCGCTAGTCAGCGGCCTGCTCATCGGTTCGTTCTTCCCGCTGGTGGACAAGGCCAGAGAAGGCGAACTCGGCCTCGGTCCTTATGCCGTCGCCGCGGTCTTCGCCGTGGGCGTTTTTATCTCCACATTCGTGTTCAACGTGTTTCTGATGAATCTTCCCGTGGAAGGCGAACCGCTAGAGGTGCTGGATATCTTCAAGAGCACGCCGAAGCAGCATCTGCTGGGTCTCGCGGGCGGCGTAGTGTGGTGCACCGGAATGGTGACGAGTCTCGCCGCCGCCAGCGCTCCCGCGGCGGCGCAGGTGGGTACGGTGGAAGGCTGTTTCCTGGCGGAGGGATTCCCGCTCATCGCCGCGCTGTGGGGCATTCTGGCGTGGAAGGAGCTCAAGGGGGCCGACCTGCGTGTCAAGACACTGGCCGTCTGCATGTTCCTCCTGTTCGTGTGCGGGTTGCTCGTGATCTCCCAGGCGCCGCTGCACATGCGCGCGGCTTGATCCGGCCCACCGGCGGATGGCGGGCAGGGCGCGGCAATCCCGGTTAATTGAGGTATACTGGTCTCGCTCGGATGCGCGCGTGCCTGTTGCCGCATGCGCTTCAGATCCGAAATTGAAGTGAGGAGGGTTATGCCCAGGCAAATTACGACCGCGCCGGAAGCCAGGGGCAGGCGCGATTTCTTGAAGGTGTTGGGCGGGGGCGCGTTGGCCTCCGCGCTGGTCTTCAACCGGCTCTCCGCGGCTGCCAAGCCCGGTTCCAAACCGATACACGGACTTTTCCCAATCGGGTCGACACCATTCACCGATTCCGACAAACTGGACCTGGAGTGTCTGGCGGCGGAAGTCAAGTTCCTGAATCGAGGAGGCGTGCATGGCGTCATCTGGCCGCAAGTCGCCAGTGAGTGGACCACGCTCTCGAAACAGGAGCGTCTGGATGGAGCCGAAGCCATGGTGGCCGCCGGCAAAGGCGGCAAGATGGCCGTCACCATTGGAGTGCAGGGGCCGGATATGGCTACGGTGCTCGAATATGTCAAGCACGCGGACAAGCTCGGCGCCGACGCCCTCTGTTCGCTGCCTCCGGCCGGCGTGACCGACGACAACGCCCTGTTCGACTATTACAAGCAGATCGGCACAACGTCCGATCTACCGCTCTTCGTGCAGAGCCAACCCTTCCCGATGAGCATGGACCTGATCGTCCGCATGTACAAAGAGATCCCCTCGTTCCGGCAGATTAAGGACGAAGCCGGGGACACTTTGGCGCGCATCACGGAGATCCGCACACGGACCGGCGACGGGGTCAAGGTGTTCTGCGGCAACGGCGTGCGGGACATGATCAACGAGTTGCTGCTGGGAGCCCAGGGCTTCTGCCCGACGG
>JBAWDI010000724.1:0-10484 GCA_049590695.1 Bryobacteraceae bacterium | reverse complement strand
GTCGATCCGCGCGGCTGGGCCGCGCGGAAATAGAAGGCGTTGGCTTCGACGCGCACCTTGAGCCATCCTCTTTCCACGAGCCGGGTCAGCATGGTCTGCGCAGTGTTGCGGGCGACCCTTCGCCGATCGCTCAGCAGCCTCCAGACCTGGGCGACACCAAGTTCACCCTGTTCCCAAAAGAGATTCATGATCTCCAATTGCACCGGTGTCAAGCTGGATGGCGTTCGGCGTGGCATAATTGCCTATACTCGTAGGTAATTATTACCGACAATCGTAGGCAATGTCAAGGGGGGGCCGCGCCGCTTACCGCCCGATGAGCACGGCCACGGCGGCCGGCCCGACGTCCAGCCTTTCGATGCGGTGCCCCAGCTCGAAGGGGCGGCCCACCACGGCATCCGGATACAGAGGAAGGAGGACATTCTGAATGAGGAAGTCCAGCGTCGGGCCGTCTATGGCGAGGCCGGAAATCTCCACACGTTGGAGGTCCACCGTGGCCTGGCCGCCGGCGGAGCGGATGCGCGCCGTGACGCTCACCGGACGGTCGCCATCCAGCAGCTTCGACATCAACCAGCCAGTCTGGTATCCGTGCGCGCGGCGCAGCTTACCGAAATCCACCATGGCGGTGCCTGTCGCCATGCCCGGCGCCACCAACTGGAGGCGCGGGTTTCGCACACCTGCCGGGACTGCCTGCCCGGCATAGGCGTCCAACTCGCCGGCACTCAGTTCCACGCGTGAACCGGCTTTCAAGTGGCCACTCTCGATGGAGTCTAGCTTCTGTTTGGCGGAAAGATAGTCGTTGGGAGCGGCGCCCAGCGTCGCGAGGCCCAGCAGCAGTATGGCCCACCAGAGGCGAAGCTTCACGCGAGAATAGACGTTCGTCTGGACGCTCCAGTTGCGATTTAGGGGCAAAGCACCCAGAGGCTGTGGATATGTCCCCAATCGGAAGTGTAGCATCCGGCCGTTGGCGTGGTGCTATATTTAGAAACAGCAACTTAGGCGATTGGCCTGAGTGTTGCATTCTTCGATAGGGGGGATGATGTGCCGATTCAGATGGTGGTGTTGGCGATCGCGGTGGTACTGGGTGCCGTCGCGGGGCGGCGCGTGGCAGACGCCTGGTGGAAGTATCGCGGCCGGCGAGTGGTCACCTGTCCCGAGAACCAGAGGCCGGCGGGCGTGGTGGTGGATGCCCGGCATGCGGCGGCGACGGCGCTCGGAAAGTCGCCGGAATTGCGGCTGGCATCGTGCTCCCGCTGGCCGGAGCACGCCGGCTGCGGGCAGGAATGCCTCAGCCAGATCGAAGCCTCGCCGGAGGGTTGCCTGGTTCGCAACATCCTGACGAAGTGGTACGAGGGCAAGGTTTGCGCGTGGTGCGGCCAACCGTTCGGTGAAATCGACTGGGCCGGCCGCAAGCCGGCGCTGCTGGGAGCCGATGGCGTTTCCGTGGAGTGGAGCGAAGTTCCCGCGGACAAGCTATCTGAGACGCTGGCGGCGGCGTCCCCGGTCTGCTTCGCTTGCCACACGGCCAACAAGCTGGTCCGGGAACATCCGGAACTGGCCCTGGACCGCGCGAGACCGAAAGAATGACCCGCGGCCGGAGCAATGGAAATGAACACGAATCGACACCTTGGGCCTTGCGCGGGCGTAGTTCTGGCGGGCCTCGCGGGAGCGGCTTACGCACAACCTCCCAGCGGCGCATGGCCCGCTTCCATGGCACCCGCCAGTATGGCCCGCATCGGCACGGTCGATGAACGCTTTCAGTCGTTGAACATCGAAATGGTGGAGGTCACGGGCGGTAGATTCTGGAGACCCTATGGCAAGCAGGTCGACGCTCTGCTCAAAGCGCAGCCATCGGCCGGTCCGGTGGGCATGGATCCGGCCCTGTATCGACAGCGGCCGCCTATAGATCTCACCAACCCCCGGCTTCGCAAACTGGCCGCCGCGCTGGGGCCTGCTTATGTTCGGGTCAGCGGCACATGGGCCAACACCACCTACTTTCAAGATTCGGACGATGCCGCCCCGTCAAATCCGCCCGCGGGCTTCAATGGAGTGTTGACCCGCCGCCAGTGGAAGGATGTGGTGGACTTCTCGCGCGCGGCCGACGCCCGCATCGTCACTTCCTTTGCCACCAGCGCGGGGACCCGCAATGCCGCCGGCGTCTGGACTCCAGCACAGGCGCGCCGGTTCCTGGCTTATACCAAATCCATCGGCGGCAGCATCGCCGCGGCCGAATACATGAACGAGCCCACCTTTGCGGAGATAGGTGGCGCACCGAAGGGCTATGATGCCGCGGCTTATGCGCGCGATATCGCCGTCTTCCGTCCCTTCGCCAGACAAGCTGCTCCCGACATGGTGATTCTGGGTCCCGGCTCCGTCGGCGAGGGAATCTCGCTCGTGCCGGCAGGCATGGCGAGCGGCCAGCTCAAGACCGAGGATCTGCTCACCGCCGCGGGCCCGGCCTTCGATGCCTTCTCCTACCATTTCTATGGAGCCCTTTCCCAACGGTGTGCGGGTATGGTTCCAGGAGCGGGAACCACCCCTGAAGAGGCGCTCTCCGAAGAGTGGCTTGCGCGCACCGGCCGGGTGGAGGCATTCTACGCCGGTCTCCGCGATCGATTCGCTCCCGGCAAGCCGCTCTGGCTCACCGAAACCGCGGACGCAGCCTGCGGCGGCAACCCATGGGGCTCGACGTTTCTCGATAGCTTCCGCTATCTCGATCAACTTGGACGCCTGGCCCGGAGCGGCGTCCAGGTGGTGGCCCACAACACGCTGGCCTCCAGCGACTATGGCTTGCTCGACGAGGATACGCTGACCCCGCGTCCCAATTACTGGTCGGCTCTGCTTTGGCGCAGGCTCATGGGTCCGGCCGTGCTCAATCCGGGTTCGTCGCCCGCGCCGGCGTTGCATCTCTATGCCCACTGTTTGCGCGGCCACCCGGGAGGCGTAGCGCTGCTGGCGATCAACACCGGCCGGACGGCATCGCAATCGCTCGAACTTCCCACGGAGTCGGACCGCTACACGCTGACCGCCCGGAATCTGGAAGACACACGGGTTGACCTGAACGGGAATGAACTCCGATTAGGCGCCAACGATGAGTTGCCGCGGCTGGCAGGCGTGCCCACACAATCCGGCCGCATCACATTCGCACCCGCCAGCATTACATTCCTGGCGATACCGAACGCCAACAACGGCAGTTGCCGATAGCGCAAACGCCAGCCCCCGGCCCCCGCTTCTATGTGATGATCGAAATCATGCGTAGAACGGCGATCTGCCTCTTTGTTGCTCTGACGCTTTCGGCCGCCGCGCCTCGGAAAAACGACGAAGGGTACACGGCCAAGATCCGCCAGTACACCACCGAGCCGTTTTTCCTGACGGAGCTGGTGGACCACCTGCCCGCTTCCGCTAGCGTGCCTACGCCGGAGAAGGTGCTGGGGTACGCCATCGGCACGCCCAACAAGCTCACTTATACCAAGGACATCTACCGCTACATGCGGGAGCTGGAGAAGGCCTCCAAGCGGGTCAAGGTGTTTACCATCGGTCACTCGGAAGAAGGCCGCGAAATCATCCTCGTGGCGGTCTCGGACGAGGGCAACATTGCCAAATTGGATCATTACAAAGAACTCACCGCGCGCCTCGCGGACCCGCGCCGGACGCCTCAGCCGGAGGCGGACCAACTGATCGCCGAGGCGCTGCCGTTTTACTGGGCCTCGGGCAGCATCCATTCGCCCGAGGCCGGCTCGCCCGAGATGCTGATGGAACTGGCGTACCGGCTGGCGGTGGAAGAGTCGCCGCTGGTCGAGAACATCCGCAAGAATTCGATCGTGCTGATCACGCCGGTCTCCGAAGCCGATGGCCGCGACCGCGCCGTGGACGTGTACAACTACCGCAAGGCCAACCCGGCGAAGACGGCGCCCACCCAGATCTACTGGGGCAAGTACGTGGCGCACGACAACAATCGCGATGGATTGGGCATGGCGCTGGCGCTGACCCGGACCATGATGAGCGCGTTTCTCGAATACCACCCCACCGTTCTGCACGATCTGCACGAATCGCAGCCATTCCTCTACATTTCCACCGGCATGGGCCCCTACAATGCGTGGCTCGACCCGCTGGTGATCGACGAGTGGCAGAAAATGGCGTACGTGGATGTCGAGGAGATGACCAAGCGCGGCGTGCCGGGCGTGTGGACGCACGGGTACTACGACGGGTGGGCGCCGAACTACATGTTCTACGTGGCCAACGGGCACAACTCCATCGGACGGTTCTATGAGACGTTCGGCGGCTTTGGCGCGGATACCGGCGAACGCACTGTGCCGGCGAGTGCCACCAGCCGGACCTGGTACCGCCCCAACCCGCCGCTGCCGCGAGTGAACTGGTCGCTCCGCGACAACATCAATCTGCAGCAGAGCGCGCTGCTGATCTCGATGAACAACGTGGCGGCCAATCGCCGGGAGTTCCTCGGGAATTTCTATCTGAAGAGCAAGCGCAGCGTGGACAAGGCCAGGAATGAGGGACCGGCGGCATGGGTGATTCCGGCCGACGATCCCCGTCCCGCGGAGTGCGCGGAGGTGGTCAACCTGCTGCGCTTGCAGGGCGTCGAGGTGCAGCGTCTCAACGGCGACACCGAAGTTGCCGTGGGGCAGGATGGGACGAAGCGGAAGTTTGCCGCCGGCAGCTACGTGGTCCGCATGGATCAGCCTTACAGCCGCATGGCGGACATGCTGCTCGACACGCAGTATTACAATGTCGGCGATCCGCCGCCTTACGACGACACGGGATGGACCGTGGGCCCGCTGCACAATATAACCACCGTGCGGGTGGCGAAGCCCGACATTCTGCAGGCGTCCATGACGCTGCTGGTGGATGCGGCCAAGCCCGCCGGCAAAGTCGCGGGACCGGCGGGGCGCCCTCTGGGCCCCGCGGCATACCTCATCAATCACAACGCCGACAACACGTTGGCCACCTTCCGTTTCAAACTGAAGGACGTCAAAATGTTCGCCGCCGAAGATGCCTTCAAGTCCGGGGACCGCGGTTTCGCCGCCGGCTCGTTCATCATCGAGACGGAAGGCAATCCGGGCGACCTGCGCGCGCGGCTGGAGAGCGCCGCGGCGGCTCTCGGGATTGCCGTCTATGCTTCAGCCGAAGTTCCCAAGGTTGCCATGCACGAGCTGGCGGCTCCGCGGATCGCGCTGGTGCATACCTGGACCAACACGCAGAACGAGGGCTGGTTCCGCGTGGCTTTCGACCGCCTGCAAATCCCTTACGATTACATTTCCGACCAGAAGCTGAGGACGACGGCCAACCTGCGCGAGAAATGGGACGTGATTCTGTTCGGCCCGGTGGGTGGGACCGCGCAGCGCATCGTCAACGGCCTGCCCATGCGCGGCGATCCGATCCCATGGAAGAAAACCGACCTTACGCCCAACCTGGGCGGCTCTCCGGACTCGACCGACGACATGCGCGGCGGCATGGGCCTGGAGGGGCTGGTGAACGTGGCCCGGTTCATCGATGCGGGCGGCCTCTTCATCACTATCACCGGGAACGCGTCGATTCCCATCGATTACGGAATCATCGAGGGCGTCGCCATCGCCAGCACGCCGCAGTTGCGCGCCAGCGGCAGCGTAATCGACGCGGTGATCGCCGATCAGCGCAGCCCGATTGCGTATGGTTACGGCGACAAACTGGCCGTGTACTTCAATCAGTCGCCCGTGTTTTCGGTGGGTGCCGGCGGTGGCGGAACGGCTGGCCCCAACCGTCCGACCGGCCGCGGGACGCTGACCGATCCCGACATTCCGCAAGGACGCCCGTTGCAGATGGCTTCTCCGCCGGCCGGGCCGGCCGTGCAAGCGGATGTTTTCGGCCGCGGCGCTCCGTTGCCGCCGGAGCTGAGGCCCCGCGTGGTGGTGCGGTTCGCCGAGGAGAAAGACCTGCTGGTTTCCGGCATGTTGGCGGGCGGGTCCGAGCTGGCCAATCAAGCCGCGGTGGTGGATGTTCCGCGCGGCAAAGGCCACGTGCTGTTGTTCGCCAACAATCCGATGTGGCGCAATGAGACGCAGGGCAGCTACTTTCTGCTGTTCAACGCCATGCTGAATTTCGACCACCTGGGGGTGGGCGCGGCGGCGGCTCCAGCCGCCGCGGGAGGGCGCTAGACGGCGCAAGAAACGCGCCTTATCCACTCCGTGGAGCGACCTTTTAGGTTGCCACGCCGGCGTCCGTGCCGACGTTCTTCGGGGAATGCCGGTAGGAATACCGGCATGGCAGGCGAAACGCCTGCTCCACGGCACGTTGGATAAGGTGCGTCATTTGAGCCGCAGACCCCTATCGCAGCAGAGCCGAGGCGCTCCACAGGACCGGCGCCTGGCCGTGAAAGTCGCCGGTCATGCGCGGGCGCGTCAGGTAGTAATTCAGATCGTTGAGCTTGTTGGTGCCTGCGCAGACGCTGGTGACGTCCGCATGCTGGTCTATATAGCCGATCAGCGCCAGCCAGGCTTTGCGGGCCGCGGGGCCGTACGTCTTGGCGTCGAGCCAGCCGTTCTTGACGCCGGTGACCATGGCGAAAGTGAACATGCCCGTGCCGGAGGTTTCCGGCCAGGCCTCCGGATGATCGATCAGTTGACGCCACATGCCGTCCAGGCCCTGGAACTGGAGCAGCGACTTCATCATCTTCCGGTACCCCTCGAGAATGCGGGCGCGGCGCGGATTGTCCTGGGGCAGAGAGCGCAGCAACTCAGCCATCCCCGCGGCAATCCAACCGTCGCCGCGCCCCCAGAAGAACGGGACATCCTGAGCATGGTAGAACAGCCCGTTGGGCTGCTGAAGCTTGTCCAGGTATGCCACCATTTCCAGGGCCGCGCGGTCGATGTACTTGGCCTCGCCGGTGGCGCGGTATGCCTGCACCTGCACGGCCGTGATCATGTACATGTCGTCGATCCAGAAGCGGGTCTCGCTGGTTAGCCCATCCGGTGTGGGGTCGCTCCACTGCCGGTCGGCGATGGCCTTGCCCATGTCGAGGTATTTCTGCTCCTTGGTTTCGATGTAGATCTCCAGGGGGACCACCCCGAAAACCGAATAGTCCACATGCCGCTCGGTGGGGACCAGGGCGGACTCCTCGGGCGTCATCAGCGGATCGAAGCGCTTGATGAGGCGGGCGGAGAGGTCCTTATCGCCCGACAGTTGGGCGAAGGTCAAGGCCCCGTACCACGTGCAGACTTCCGGATAGATGATGCGCCTGCGATCCTGGTGCGGGGACACAACGAAGTGCTCCGCCACGCGCTTGCCAATTTCGGTGGGCGAACTTCGCGCGGGCCAGTTGGCGAAATCGGTCGATTGCGCCACGCTCGGGCGCACGGCCGCCAGGATCATCGTCCCAGCCACCAGTAAAGGTACAAGTGCTCGGTAGTGCATAATGCATCGGTCTCCCATCCCACTATACCGACTTTCACGGTCTTGTAATCTTGGAGAGTGCCGGTTTCCCATCTTTTTTTGTTCGAGGACGCCTCCCGCCGGAAACAACTGGGGGTAGTGCTACGCCGTCTGCCGCCGGTCTCGGGCGCGCCCGTTCGCATTCAAAGCGCGCACGCCCTGGGCGGGGTGCCCTCTGGGCCCCACGGCGCAGTGCACGCCGGAACGTTTGTGCGGGACCGCCGTATGGCGTTCGATTGCAGCCGGGCGGAGTTCCCGCGCATCTTCGTCCATGAGCTGTTTCACTTCATCTGGGCGAGGTTGGGCAACCCGGTGCGCCACTCCTACGAGCGTCTGGTGAAGGGTGAATGGCGGGCGGGCGCGCGCGGCGAGCTGGGCTGGTCGGCGGAGTGGCGAAAACGCGCCCTTGCCGCCGGCGACGTCCAATCGCGTAGCCGCCGATGGCGGGAGTATTGCTGCGAGAGCTTCTGCGACACCGCGGCGTGGTTGTATTCCGGCGCCAGGCGCCACCATGAATTCACGCTTGCGGGCGCTAGCCGCCGCGCCCGCCGCCGCGCCTGGTTTGCGCAGAGGATCGAATCCGGACGATTGTCGATATAATGGGATTGGGGAAGGGAATCTGTGTCGGCACTGCGCCTCTCGTCGGCTATCGCCATCGCTCTCCTGACGGGGGGTCTCATATATTTCTGGTCTCCCGGGCCGCGTTCGGTAAGAACCGGGCCGGTGAAGCCGGACAAGGACCGCCATCAAGCCCCGGATTTTGCGCTGAAGGATGTGAACGGCCAGACCGTTCGCCTCTCGGATTATCGCGGCAAAGTGGTGCTGCTGGATTTCTGGGCCACCTGGTGCGGTCCGTGCGAGATCGAGATCCCCTGGTTCATGGACCTGGAGCGCAGGGACAAGGACAAAGGCTTCGCGGTGCTGGGCGTCTCCATGGACGATGATGGTTGGGAATCCGTGAAACCGTTCCTTTCGCAGTTGGGCGTGAACTATCGGGTGGTGATCGGCGACAGCGAAACGGCCCAGCTTTACGGCGGCGTGGATGCGCTGCCGACCACGTTCCTTATCGACCGGGACGGAAAGATCGCCGCCGTCCACGTGGGTCTTACGGATCGGAGGGATTTCGAAGATGGTGTCGAACAGCTTTTGCAGTCTCCCGCGCCTGCCGCTGCTAGCCGCGCTGCTCTGCCTGCCGTCAGCCTTCGCTCAGAGTAGCGGTTACTTGACGGTGGGCCAGCCTCAGCAGGTGGCCGGCAAGCGCAATGCCGCCGTCCAGGCGAAGATCCCGGTGTCCGTCCGCCCGGGGTTCCACGTCAACAGCAATACGCCCACCGAGGAATATCTCATCCCGCTGAAGCTGACGTGGACCGCCGCCGGCGCCCTTGAGAGCGGTTCGGTAACCTACCCGAAGCCCTCCATGGAGAAGTACGAGTTTGCGGAGAAGCCGCTCTCGGTCTTCACGGGCGACTTCGAATTGGTGGCCAACTTCAAGGTGGCGGCCAACGCCCCGGCCGGCCCCGGCGCGGCGGTGGGGAAGCTGCATTACCAGGCGTGCAACGACCGCGCCTGCTTCCCGCCCAAGACGGTCGAGGTCACAATTCCGTATCAGATCCAATGAAGCGATCAGCTTTCAGCGGTCAGCTATCAGCCACACCGGCGCGGCTGATAGCTGAAAGCTGATAGCTATTCTTTCAGAAACTGCCCGATGGATCGCGTAGCCTGGCGAATGCGGTGCTCGTTTTCCACCAGCGCGAAGCGCACGTGCCCTTCGCCCAGAGGCCCGAAGCCGATACCCGGTGAGACCGCCACCTGCGCTTTTTCCAGCAGCAGTTTCGAAAACTCCAGCGAGCCGATTTCGCGAAACCGCTCCGGCACCGGCGCCCACAAGAACATGGTGCCCCGCGGTTTCTCCACCGCCCAGCCGGCCCGTTTCAGTCCGTCCACCAGCACGTCGCGCCTGTTCTGGTACACCGCGCAGATCTTCCGGGTATCTTCTTCGCACTCCCGGAGGGCGATGATGGAGGCGATCTGGATGGGCTGGAACACGCCGTAATCCAGGTAGCTCTTGACGCGCGCCAGCGCGGCGATCACCCTCGCGTTCCCCACGCAGTAACCCACGCGCCAGCCAGCCATGTTGTAGCTTTTGGACATGGAGAAGATCTCGACGGCCACTTCCTTGGCGCCTTCCACTTGCAGGATACTGGGTGGCTTGTAGCCGTCGAAGCCCAGGTCGGCGTAGGCGAAGTCGTGCACCACGAGCGTGCCGTGCTGGCGCGCCAGACGCACGATCTGGCGGAAGTAATCCAGGTCCACGCACGTGGTGGTGGGGTTGTGCGGGAAGGAAATCAGCAGCAGCTTGGGTTTTCGCGAGCCGTTGCGGTAAAGGTCCTCGAGGCCGTTCAGAAAAGTGACCGCGTCGGGCATGGGCAGCATCTCGGCCTGGCCCTCCGCCATGATCACCCCGTACTGGTGGATGGGATATGCGGGGTTCGGCGAAACCACCACGTCCCCCGGCCCAACAGCGGCAAACAGCAGGTGCGCCAGCGCGTCCTTCGCTCCCATGGTGACGATGGCTTCCTTGTCGGAATCGAGTTCCACGCCGTAGTTGGCTTGGTACCGCCGGGCGATCTCCTGGCGCAGCCTCGGAATGCCCCTGGACTGCGAGTAGCGATGGTTGCGCGGATTGCGCGCCGCTTCGACCAGCTTGCTCACCACCACGCCCGGGGTGGCGCCGTCGGGGTTCCCCATCCCCAGATCGATGACGTCGATCTGGGCCGCGCGTGCCCGCGCGCGCATTTCATTGATGACGGCGAAGACGTAGGGCGGCAGCTTCCGGATGCGATAGAACTCATCGGGATTTTCGGGCATGATGCCCATTTTACGATAAGCCGCCGGCGCTACCAATACCGCGATCCCTGCGGCGCGCGGGCGCGGTGTGCGGTGTAGGGGCCGGGCATGCCCCAGGCTTGTCCAAATTAGGTTTCGGATTCGGGCGGAAGCTCTGGTAGTTTGGATTGGGTTCCCTCGAAAGAACCAATCTCAACGTCCGGAGGCTTCCGCCATGA